>CAZGVZ010000334.1:0-4894 GCA_964529145.1 uncultured Fibrobacteraceae bacterium
TCGGCAATTGCCCGACCATGCCGTACAAGTCCGGGGACAGGCGGCATCGGAATTTTTCAACCGCGGAGAGTTCACCCAGGCGTTGAGAATGTATCGTAAGGCGCTCGGCGAGGCTGAACGTTTCGATATCCCCGCGCTTCAGGCCCGGTATGTTTTCAATATCGGGCGTATTCACTATGAATGCGCGGCTTTCGACAGCGCGGAAAGACGGTTCACCGAAAGTCGCGAGATCTTCATGGCAGCCGGAGATACGGCCGGCACGGCAATCAGCGGGATTTTCGAGTCGCTCTCCAGAGCGTACGCAGGTGATACGGATTCGGCATCGGTCATGCTGCGCCGTTTCTCCGGGATGATCTCTCCCGGAGACGAGGCGGTCGCCGCGACCGCCCGTACTATAGTCTGTCTGCTCCGGGGAGAGGCGGACAGCGCGTCCCGGGCCGCCGACCGTGCCGTGAGTCTCCTGCGCGGACGCGGGGACACGCACGGCCTGGGGGTCATTTACTATTACAGGGCAATGCTGGCGTTCATGGGGAACGACGCCCGGGGAGCCGTATGCAGCCTTGACAGTTCGCTTCTCCTGCTCGGAAGGTCGGGATCGCGGTACCGCAACTGGAAGACTCTGCTCGGACGTTCGATCGTCGAGTTCTGCTCGGGTAACGGAGCCGGAGGGGAAAAGTATTACATGAGGGCCAAAAAGGCCGCTCCGGGCCTGGTGCGGTTTCCGCCGATCGAAGCCGTCGGAAACTGCCCCAAGGCATGGGAACGGTCCGCGTCCGCAGGGGAGTGAGGGGCGCCTCCGCAAACCGGAAAAAAATTCACACCCGTTTTAAAGGCCCGCAATGGTCGCCTTGATCGTTTCGCGCATCTTCCCGTTCGCTTCCCAGAAGTAAAGGCCATAAGGGGGCTCTGTAAAAGTTCCGTAACGTTTTTCGAATACCATCTGCTGCTCGTTCTTTTTCGGAGGTTCGAGGAGCAGGCCGTTGACGATGACCTGAGCGGAAACCTTTATTCCGGTCTCCTCGGTCGCGTCGTACGAGTAACTCGATACCTGTGCCTTGATGGTGATGTCGAGGTCGACCGGGGTATTGCCGCTCCTCTCCTGCAGGTAGCAGGAATCACGGAGAAATTTTCTTACGTGCGCTTCATTGGCGAAATCAGGGGGCATGGTGATCTTGCTGACTGCAGTCGCCTTGTAATTGAGCGAATATACGGGTTTGGCGATCTTGAAGATGAAGGTCTGAACCTGACCCTTGTCGAGTTTCAGACCGAAATGCGAAAGGTTGATGAACCCGGGGGCGCCGATCACTGGAGCCGGATTGGGGCAGATCTCGAGAAGCGTACCGTTCGGGACAAAGGGAATTTTGAAATCCTCGATCGAAATACGTCCGTTCGGATCGGTGACCGCGGAGAAGATGACGGCCCCATTCTGAAGCCTGCCGGAAAACATCATGCCGGCAAAAGGCAGGCTGTCGACGTTGAGCGTAACCACCGGCGGATTCTGGATGGCGAGACCCGTTTTCCCGGAAAGGATGAGACCCGAGGATTTTATTTCCATTCTGTCTAGAAAAGGTTGAATGATCCAGCGTAAGTCGTCCGCGAAGCCGCGCCCTCCGCTGTCGGGCGAGAGGGGCGGCGGACCGATGTGAGAAAGCGCGGCGAAAAGCGCCCTCATACCTTCTTCGTAGATCAGCCGGTAGTCGTTCCTCTGTTTCGCCTCCTGCAGCCTGTTCCAATAACTCAGTGCACGTGCATCGACCGCAGCGTTGAACGATTCGAGCTTCGCGCGTACGTCCTCCGGGGTCAGGTAATAACTCAGCATGAGTTCTTTCCCTTTGAAGGAGGATTCGGTTTTCACGACGGAGCGGCATGAATCCAGGAACAGGTCGATTCCTAAATTCTGCACGTCGTTCGAGGTATCTATGGTGATTTCCGCTTCCTCTGAAAACCAGAGCAGCAGTTCGGATTTGAGTTTTTTCCACGCCTGCATGTGGACGGCCGCTGTTGCCTCCTTTGTAGCGGGACCGTTGAGTTTCACGGAACCGCTGCCGCTGATGATCTGGGATTTCACATCCGGTACCGCTAAAAACAGAAAGATGAATGTTGCCGCGAAACGACAAAAATGACACATAGAGGCAGCTCCTTGAGCGGAAGAAGAGGTAGGTATGGCTAAAATCATATATATAGTAAGATAAATCAATCCGGCCCCGCGTTCAACCGGTACTCCCGGTCCTCGAAGTCCCGGCTTTCCGGATCACCAGATCCGCGAGATCGCGGGCCTGGGCTTCGGAATGCGCTTCTGCATAGCACCTGATGATCGGCTCCGTATTCGACGCTCTGAGGTGCACCCAGCCGTAGTCCCGGACAATCTTGAGACCGTCGGTGGTGTCCGTGTTCTCGTTGGAGAAGTGCCGGGTGAGCGTTTCGATGAGCAGTGAAGGGTTTCCGTCGCCGCATGGAATCTTCTCTTTCACGATGGAATATGAAGGCAGTCTTGAAGCGAGCCGGGAAATGGTGAGCGAAGTGGAAGCCATCAGTTCGAGAATGAGCGCCATGCCCGTCAGTCCGTCGCGTGCCGGAACGATACGGGGATAGATCACCCCTCCGTTTCCTTCTCCGCCATAGGCGCAGCCGTTCAGCTCCATCGCCTCCACGACGTTAGCTTCTCCGATTTTGGAACGGATGACCTTCACCCTGTAATCCCGGGCGACGTCATCGATCACCATGGAGGTGGAAAGGTTTGTGGCGATCGCGGACGGAGCGCGGCCGAGGAGGTTCTGCAGCGCAAAGGCGAGGGTGAGTTCCTCGGAGATCGCCTGGCCGTTTTCTCCCATCGTGGCGAGCCTGTCGGCATCGGGATCGAACACGAACCCTCCCCAGAAATCCCCGGAACTCTTCAGGAGCGCCGCAAGATCGGCCAGGTGTTCGGGACGGGGTTCGGGATTATGGACGAAGTCGCCGTCGAGTTTGTTGTGCACTCCAGTCCAGGCTACCCCCAGCTTCGAAAGCAATTTTGGGAAAATTGTCCCCGCGGCTCCGTTGATGCTGTCTACCGCTATGCGGATGGAGGCGGAACGGATCGCGTCTGCATTGATGAAAGAAAGGATCTTTTCGGTATGGATTTCGGCCGCGTCGACGGTTTGCGCGGATTCGGGCGGAAAGCGAAGCAGTTCTTCGCTGGAAGGGTATTCGCCTCCGCGGAAAGCGGCATACACTGTCTCGCATTCGGAGGCACGGTAAAGCCGGCCGTTCGGATGAACCATCTTGTACCCGTTATACTGGATCGGATTGTGGCTGGCGGTGAGAATGATACCGCCCTTTGCCCCGAGGTGCGAGACCGCAGCGCAGGTGGTCGGAGTCGGGGCTATTCCGCAGTCTGCGGGAACTCCTCCCGCGGCCCTGATTCCCCTGAACGCCGCCTTCGCGAACCGTTCTCCCGAGGGCCGGGTATCCCTCCCGAGCACGATCATTCCGCCGTGAGCGAGGCGCGTCTGGACATACGCCATTCGTGCGATGAAGAGTTCATCGATGGTTTCATCGACGATACCCCGGATGCCCGACACTGTCATCATAGGCAGTTGCATGAGGTAATCTCCTTTGGTGATCTGTATTCGCGTTGCCGGAAAGGGTGCAACGGTGTTATTTTAATCTTGATTGGATTCATTCACCATGAGATGCACAGCTGAAAAGCCATGCAGCCATTCCTGGAATCGGGTCGCCTTGCCGTGCGCATCTTCATGATGGAATGTGAACGGTGCCGTTTCACCGGATACTTACGTCTATAGAACGGAAGTGACAATCGTCCATAGAGGTCTTTTCACCGAAACGGACGCTGATTAAAATATATGTCACCCGATATCCGAAGAAAAGTGTGGGTGAGTACTTTTTTCCTTTGGATGTGTTGTGCATTTCATTCCTGAACAGATCGAACTACTCTGGATCATTCCCGTGGTTGCTTTCGGTTTTTTCATTTTCCTGGTCCAGTATCTTGCGCAGAAAAAGGAAGACAGGACCGATTTATCGAAAGAAGTCGCACAGTTCAACACCGGCAGCCACTCTTTCCCGCCATCCGGGGACGAACAGGGTGAGGATCGGCTCAACCAGCTCGAGCGCGCGATTTCATCGGTTACCGACTCCCTCTCGGCCCAGCAGCGAACCATCGAGCAGTTCAATACCAGCAGCAGTACTCATAAAAACGAGGTCAACGAGCTGAAAAACCGGCTGCGCGAGCTATATAAGGAGTACGACATCATCCTGAGCGAGAACTACTCACTTAAGGCTAAAGTGAAGAAGCTGCAGGGGCACCCATCCGCCGGAAAAGAGGATGCCGAAAAACCCTCCGATCCCACGGCCGGTTCCCATGTACCCCACCCTTCGCTTCTGTCAAAAGTGGATATCAAACTCTACGAAGATACCAGAACCCTGAACATCTCTTCGCTGGACGATATTCCCGAGATCGATCTGTCGGATCTGATGCCTCCTCACGCCTGATATGTGGATCTTTGAATGGCGAAAAGTAATTACATTATATAGTATGAAAGTATGAGACCGACCGCTATATAATGTTTTTCCGGTTATTTCCCCCCGGTGCAGATGCCTCTCCAAACACTGTTCACCTGAAAATTTTTCGGGATAGGCCTTGACACGCCCTTGTTGTTTTATGTATTCTATGGTGGGTAATCGTAGGTAATTGTAGGTAATTGTGGTGAATGGTGGGGGATAAGTGGCAAGGTTCCGCGGACGATTCGACTACTCGATCGACAATAAGGGAAGATTCAACATTCCCTCGAAATTCCGTTCTTCCCTCGATCCTGCCGCAGGAGATCGTTTCATCGTATGCCGCGCTCCGGGCGGATGCCTCAGAGTGTATCCCCTCGATGTCTGGGAAGTTTACGAG
>CAZGVZ010000334.1:4904-5351 GCA_964529145.1 uncultured Fibrobacteraceae bacterium
ACCACAAAAGACTTCTTTTCAGTACCCTTACCGATCAGACGCTGGATGCCCAGGGACGTATCGCGCTCAACTCCAAACAGATGGAACTGGCGGGAATCACCAAGGAGGTGACCCTGGTTGGCCAGGCCGACTATATAGAGGTATGGGACACGGAGAAGTACAATATCTATCAGAATGACCATGAAGGTGATTTCGACCAGGTGTTTTTTCAGTCAGTCGACACGGATATCGTGAAACGAAATGGATGAAAGCGGCCTGTATCATGTTCCGGTGCTCGCGGATGAGATTGCCGATCTTCTCTGCCGCAACAGACAGGGCGTATACGTCGACGCGACGCTCGGGGGAGGAGGGCATTTCAGAAAAATGGCGGGCCGGGTCGGTGAGGGCGCAATACTGTTCGGTCTGGATCGTGATCCTGACGCGGTCTCGTGGAACCGGTCCCATCCC
>CAZGVZ010000335.1:0-5336 GCA_964529145.1 uncultured Fibrobacteraceae bacterium
CACTGTTTCTGTTATACCGTTTTGCCCGCAACATAAACAAGCTACCGCCTCTGGCTGTAGTAATTTGACTGCCGCGATATCCGGATACCCGCTGCCGCCTGGAGTTGAAACCCTCTCACGGCAGGGAGAACATATGGACGAAATGGAACAAAGGTGTGGAGTTACCGTCAAGGCATGCATCAATGCATGCATATGGATATTCAGGCCAGAATGGAAATGCTCGAACATCACCATTATTCCACCCTGTGGATCAACTGGACTCTGATCGCACTTGGCATCTGGATGATTTCCGCTCCGCTCACGGTCGGTTCCTGGTGCACACTCTGCCTTCTGGCGGTTATGCCGCTGTCCGCGAAGCAGATCGCGTAAAGGGATCGTCCGATTCAGGTTACACTCGACCGGTTAAAGCACCGGTCTCGGAAGTAAAAATTCCTTTGCGCGACCTCCGCGAAAATTCGTGATGCGGTCCGGAAGAAGATCCCGGCCACTGCCGTGGCCAGGAGGATTGGAAGAGGAAAAACCATGAATATGGTAACTGTGCAGGAGCACCGGTTTTCAGGCCCGTAGGGCCGTGATGTTTAAAGCAAACGACCCGGCATCATGACATCGAGCCCCATCGGGGCGGCATGTTCGATCCCTTCGTTGAAGAACGCTCGCATCGATCCGAATGGCCGATTATCAGTTCCTTTTCTTTCCGCATCCGGACCTGAGCGCCGACACCAACAGGAAAAACAGGCCGATTCCCCCGTACCATGGGTATCCCGGAAGTTTTACCCACTGCATCTGAAGGCTTCCGCTCTTCGCGCTCTCGCTGAAACTCCCCCGCGCCCCTGGATCGGAATCGACCGGGTCCCAGAGATTGTCGGGTCGCTGGGAGTCGGGCGAACCGTCATATTGCTGGGAGGAGTACCCGGTTTTCGCGAGATACCAGTCTCCCAGTCCGGGAAACAGCTTGTTTCCCCATACTACCACCCAGGCATTGAGTCCCAGGATAAGTTCGCGTCGGCGCTGATGGGCCGCCCAGCGGATTCCCCCGGCGATCGTTTCCGGCTGGTAAATTGGTGGAACGGGCTTGCTTTTGCATGGCATCCTGTTTTTGCACCAGTCGAACTGGGGTGTGTTGACCGCCGGAAGCTGCACCATTGTCAGCCATACGCGGCTTCCCTGATGAAAGAGCTCCGAACGGAGCGAATCGGTAAAGCCCTTGATGGCGTGTTTTGCTCCGCAATAGGCGGTCTGCAGCGGAATGGATCTATAGGCGAGCGCGCTTCCGACCTGTACGACCGTTCCCTTGTTCCTGGGCAGCATTCGCTTCAGGGCAGCCCGTGTTCCATTGACGTATCCATGGTATGTCACGTCGGTTACACGCCGGTATTCGTCGGCAGTGATCGTCATGAATTCTCCGAACACGGTGGTCATCGCGCAGTTGATCCAGATGTCGATCGGACCGAACGTCTGTTCAATTTTTTCCGCCGCGGCTTCGGCCTGATCTGCTTGCGCCATGTCCGCCGCGGCGATGACCGCCTCTCCCCCTGCCCGCTCGACCTCCGACTTTGCGCTTTCTAGCCCCTTCATCCCGCGGGCAATCAGGCCAATTTTCGCACCGCAGCGTGCAAAGGCGACGGCCGTCGCTCTACCCACCCCAGCCGAGGCTCCGGTCACAACGACTACCTCTCGATCGTTCATCGCGTTCTCCTTATTAAAGTTGAAACGGCCCGTTTACGGAGAAGCAATACGGATGCCAGCAACGTTCGATCGGCATGGCACCGAAATTGAATCTTGTACACCCATGATCCCCGCACGTGCAACGAGAATAAACGATTACGCATTCATCGGCAACTGCCGTTCTGGAGCCCTTGTTTCCACAAGCGGCTCGATCGACTGGCTGTGCTGGCCGCGGTTCGACAGCCCCCCCCGTCTTCTGCGCTGTTCTTGACACAAAAATAGGCGGCTACTGGAGCGTCTCTCCGGACCGGTGGATCGCGACGGAACGGCGCTATGCGGGGGATTCGATGGTGCTCGAAACGACCTTCGTGTGTGAAACGGGCAGACTGGCGGTGACCGATTGCATGCCGGTGACCGGCAGGGAACCGCTCCGCGACATGCCCCCCGAACAGGAGCTCTGCCGCGTGGTGGAGTGCACTGAGGGAGAGCTTCGGGTGACGATTCGGTTCCATCCGACGACCGATTACGGACAGCCGGTTCGAATCAGGAAAAACCGTTTCGGTCTGGGTTTTGAAATTCGTGGCGCAACCTGCCTCCTTCGCACGGATTTCGAAATCGATCCCGTAACCTGCAGCGCACTGGTGAAGCTCACCCATGGGCAAAGCGGGGTAATGTCCCTGGTCATGGCGAGTGAAGGGCCACTGGTGCTGCGACCATTTGGGGCGTATCTCAAACGGCTCTGTGACGATACGAAACGGGTGTGGGAGGGATGGGCCGGGAGCTGCACATATAAGGGACCGTATCGATCACAGGTGATCAGGAGCGCGCTCGTTCTGAAATCCCTGATCTATGCGCCTTCAGGGGCTGTTGTGGCGGCACCGACCACCTCGCTTCCGGAAAGGATAGCGGGGGAACTCAACTGGGATTACCGCTATTGCTGGATAAGGGATGCGGCCCTGACCGTCAGAGCGCTGGATCAACTGGGTTTTCAGTCCGAAGCCCGCGCCTTCGCGTCATGGCTGCTGCATACCACCCGTCTCACGCGGCCCAGACTTGAACCTCTTTATGACGTGTACGGAAGGGTGATCCGGAGTGAACAGACGCTTCCCAGGCTCGATGGTTACGCGAACTCGCGACCGGTCCGTATAGGGAATGCCGCATCCAGTCAATTCCAGCTGGATGTCTACGGCGAGGTGATCAGCGCAGTGGTGCAGACGTTCAACGGGTCGGGACGCCCCGATCATGAGACCGAGGATATGCTCCTGAAATTCGGAAAATTCATTTGTAAAAACTGGAACAGGCCCGACGAGGGGATCTGGGAGCCCAGGAGCGGCCGTAAACTGCATACGCTTTCTCAAATACTTTGCTGGGCCGGGCTTGACAGGCTTGTACGACTGCAGGAGGAACATGTCATATCCGGGAAGAGTCGCGCACGGTTTCTCGATGCCATGGCCGGGGTGAGGAACAGTATCGAGCAGTGGGGATACGACCGGAAATCAGGATCGTTCGTCCAGAGTCCGGGTGATGAAAGACTGGATTCCGGTATTCTGCTGATGGGTTGGTACGGTTTTCTTCACCCTTCCGAACCGCGCATGAGAAAAACCTACGAGCGTATCAGGGAACGTTTGCACGCAGGTTCGGGGCTCTATTACCGGAACGAGCAGAGTCTGGAAATGAAGGAAGGAGCGTTCGGAATCTGCGGGTTCTGGGCGGCGGATTTTCTTGCAAAAGGAGGCGGTACCCTCGAGGAATCGGTGCGCCAGTTCGAGAACGTCTGTTCTTTTGCAAACGATGTCGGATTGTTTTCAGAGGAGATCGATCCGGAAAGGAGGGATTTTCTCGGTAATTTTCCGCAGGCCTTCACGCATATAGGCCTGATCAACGCGGCGTTGAGTTTGCAGGAGAGGATCGTTTCGGGGCGGGTATGACCACTGGAAACTGGATCGTATGGGGTTTCATCGCGACGCTGGTCCTCACCTCGCTCATGGCCGCGGCTGAACACTTCCGTTTGACACGGATGAGTCTTCCGCTTCTCCTGGGGACCATGTTTACCGCGAACCGGGACTCGGCGAAGGCTACGGGATTTCTGATGCATGTAGTCAACGGCTGGGTGTTCTCTCTGGTATATCTCGTCGTGTTCGAGACCTTCGGAACCGCTTCCGTGGTTTACGGAGCCGTGGCAGGATTCGTTCACGGGATGATCGTCCTGTCCGTAGTCGTTCCCCTGCTTCCCGGAGTTCATCCACGCATGGCTGGAGAGCAGCAGTCTCCAATTGATATACGCCAGCTGGAACCTCCCGGGTTCATGGGCATGCACTACGGCCCGCGTACTCCCGTGGCCGCGATAGTCGCGCATATCGTCTATGGGGCGATTCTCGGACTGGCATTTTCATTGAGGTGATTCAGGGCGAAGCCGCGGTCATGTTTTCAGGTCAACTCCTATTCCATACCGGTAGGACAATTCACCTCCCCACCAGCCTGTAAAGAGGAGGATCGCCGCGGTGACCGCGGAAAGGATATAGCCGGAAACCGGCACCGCAGGAACGTCGAGACGCAAACGCAACACCCAGTTTGCGGTCGCGGCGACAACCGCCAGAACGTTTCCGATCGCGTGCGTCCAGCCTATGGTATATCCCCTGACGCTCGGTATGGTAAGAAAATCGATCAGTCCGGTTACCGCTGAAACGACGCTGCCGATAAGACCGAAAGAGAGCAGCCAGAAAGTCATCATCGGCCAGCATGCGTTCCGGGAAGCCCAATAGGCGAGATCTGACACCAGGGCTCCAAGGAAGAAGGCCACGGGAAAAACGATAAATACCGGATGAAGCGGATGGTTCGCGATCGCCGCGGTGCTCTTCATCCCGCATTTTACAGAATTCATATGGTTCTCCTTTGAAAATGGAGTACAAAACAGCAAATATCATGCCTTGCAGGCCCGGGGAGTAGGAACGGTTCTTGCGATAATTGAAACAGGCGAGTATTTCCGGGAGGAGGCAATCATGAGATATCTATCCTCATTTATCATGAAATGGATCGTCATAGCGGCGGTTCTTCTTGTGGTCTACAGCGCGGTATATACCGCGGATGCGGGACGGGTGCTGCTGATGAGCATGCTTTTTACGGCGGTGTCGTTCCTGGCTGACGTGTTCATTCTGCCGAGGGTCGACAATACGACCGAAACGGTGCTGGACCTTTTTCTCTCGTTTTTTCTATTATGGGCGTTTGGCGCCTGGCTGATTTCGGGTCAGGTACCGCTGGTGGCGGCGGCGCTCATCTCGACCATCGTCATCGCGGTGGGGGAGTGGTACCTGCATTCCTACATGAAAAAGAATGTTTTCCACCAGGGAATCCATACCCCTTCTCATGCGTGATGCATTACCTTCCGAAAAGCGGTGAATCCCCGTTTTTCCGGAAACGCGGCCTGTTCCCCTTTTTCAGTACGGACGCTTCGGGTAAACGGCGTATGCGTTTTCACACCCGGGGCAGGAAGCGGCGCGGATCATGCGATGCACGTGCCGCTTCTGTTTGCATATGGAATAATTGACCAATGTAAAATTTGACCGTTTCCGGAGACCCGCGTGCCCAGGGTGCATCGAGGGGTTCCGATTACCTGCCCCGGTAAGAGAGGACAATGTGATCCCTATGGGATTTTCAGCAAGGGGACCACGGCG
>CAZGVZ010000336.1:0-5309 GCA_964529145.1 uncultured Fibrobacteraceae bacterium
CACCGCTTTCACGGCGGGATGCGGGGCGGTATATTATCGACAGGCGGGCAGGTAAGCAGTACCGTTTTTACTGGAATGGGATCATGATCAGGTATTCGACGGTGGCATTCACGCTGATGGTGTTGTTCCCTCTTTACGGCCGGTCGGAAGACTCTCCCCGGCAGCGGACATTCAAGTTCCAGCATCTCACTCCCACGACGAAAAAAACGGATATCGATTCCGGGATGATCACCACCTCCGACAGCGCCAGGTTCGAATCACCACCGGCCCGGAAGGTTCTCGGTGGATTGCCGGCTGAAGTACGTGTAGTCCCCCGATGCGAGGTAGATTCGGTGACCATTTTCGTGAATCACTCTTCCGGCAGGACCGACACGCTTGCGCGGCTGAGCAATCCGCCGTATGCGGCCCGGTGGGATTATTCACGGCTACAGGATCAGGACCAGATGCATCTTCAGTTCGGGTATCTTCTCCATCGCTCCAGGGGGCGAACGATCATCTCCCGGCCGCTTCCCCATCGCTGGGCGATCGACCGATCCGCGCGAAGGAGCCGCAAAGTTTATCGTTGCCGGCAGGTGACCTCTCCCGATTCGGTTACCATCGACGGTAATCTTGGCGAATGGAAAAACGTCCGCCGAGGCAGGATCGATGGAGGAAGCGTCTTCGCGCTCCGGTGGACAAGCGCGATCCTTTATTTCGCCGCGGAGGTCGGCAGCAGGGAGATTTCCCCCTCGCACTGCGTGGAACTCCATCTCGATCCGTACCGCGCCGCTGGAACGTTCGCTTCCGAAAACCACCGCAGCATCAGATTCAGCCCCTTGACAAGAAGTTACTGTATCGCATCGTGCGAAAAGGGTGACGGATACGGCCAGTGCGACAGTATTGCATCTCTGCTCAGCGAGGGAATGACCTGGAGCGTTTCGGTATCGGAAACTGGATACACGATCGAAGCGGCCCTTCCCTTTTACGCTCTCTCGGATCTGGAGTTCCCGAAACTCCGCCTGGGATGCGACGTGACCACCTGTTCGGACGAACCCGACGCACGTTTCTCGAGCTGGGCGGGAAGCGGACCATACACGAGGTACAATCCCAGCGAATGGGGAACCGTCGTTCTTCAACAGGCGATGCTTCCCGTGAGGATCGCCTTCCTCTCCTCGATTCTGGTCGCCGCAGTCATAATGGGTTTTATCCTCTACCACCTTGCGCGCAATTACCTGGATACCGAAAGGCTCGAAAATGTCGAGTCGCGCGGGGGGTCCGACCTCTTTCAGCGCATACGGGATGCGGTCGAAAACTCTCTTGACGACAACGGCCTTACTGTAACGGTGCTGGCTTCGATAACCGGTCTGAAGGAGACCACGATCGAGAAAGCCCTTCGCGACGAGCTTGACTGCACGTTCGAGCGGTTTCTCCGGTTCACGCGAGTGAATATGGCGAAGAAGAAGCTCTGGAGCGTTGACCTGCCTCTGGAGGAGATCGCGCGCTCCTGCGGTTTCTCTTCAGTCGACGCCCTCAACGACTCTTTTCGTGAGTTTCTGCGGACCGATCCGGTCTCGTTTCGCACCAATATAAAGGAAATCATCGAGGAAGATCAGCCTTCCCAGTCAAACACCGTATAAGGTGTCCCCGGAAAGACACCGTGAAAAACGTACTTCTCTTCGTAATCCAGGATATGAAATTGATTTTTATCACCCATCCTGGTACAATAGAATTCCACCGACTTTTCCAGGTACTCTAATTGATCGTACTCTTTTTCAAAAAAAGAATGATGCTGTTGAATATGAGGTGCACTGAAACCCGCGGGTGGAGATCGCGATGTACGATCGGGTTCGGAGGTGGGGTTTTGGAATTTCAGTATCGCGCTGCCCGCAGGAGACCAAGCGGTACAACGGAAACAGCGCAATAGCGCTGGACTCCTTACGCTTGAAGAACGGATGTGACATCCGGGCGCCTGCGCCCGAAGTCGCTGTCCTGCCCCACGGCCCCGGGGTCGTGGTCCCCTTGTGAAAATCCCAAAAGGATTACACGATGGTTCTACCGAGGCAGGTAATGGGATTCCCGGGAGGCCATAAGGTCCGGTTATGTTTCTCTTTCGGTTGCTCGCCATGAGATCTGACATTATATATTATACCGGAGGAGCGGACATTTTGAAGAGTCCGGGAAAGGTGTGACTGGAGAATGTCGGAACAACCAGCAAACAATCTATCGCCTGAACAGAATGAGACGACGCTTCGATCCAGAATATCGGAATTGGAAGCGCAACTGTGTCATTTTCGTCAAAAGGCCCGTTTTTTTGACGGACTGATGGAGAACACCGTCGATTGCATCCATTTCAAGAATTCTGAATCACGCTTCCTCAGGGTGAACCGGGCGTGGGCGAAGCGCAGAAATCTGGCGGACGAGAATGAGGCGACCGGGAAAACCGATTACGATTTTTTTCCGAAGGAACTGGCCGACAACTTTCGACGGGAAGATCGTGAAGTCATAGAAAAAATGGAACCGATCATCGGAAAGACTCAAAAAATTGAGCTGCCCAATGAGGAGCCACGCTGGATTTCAATTACCAAATTCCCCTTGATGGACTCTCGAACAGGAGAGGTCCTGGGAACCTGCGGTATAAGCCACGATATTTCCGCAGCGACACATACCGAGGAGGAACTGGCTCACGAAAGGGATATGCTGCACATGCTGTTGGACCATTCCCGTGACGCGATCTACTTCAAGGATCTTGAGAGTCGCTATCTCCGAATCAGCAGAGCCCATCCGGCGATGCAACTTCACTTCATCGATTCCCCGGATCAGGCGATCGGAAAAACCGACTATGACTATTTTCCGATCGAACATGCGCAGGAGGCGTTCGACGATGAAATGAGCATCATTGCCACAGGTGAACCGGTTCTCGGCATCGTGGAACGGGAAACCGCGCCCGGAGTGCCTGAAAAATGGGTTTTCACTTCCAAACATCCGATGAGGGACAAGGAAGGCAACATCATCGGGACTTTCGGGATATCGCGCGATATCACCCAGATCAAGAAATACGAGGATGAACTGCAGAAAACGAAGAGCGAACTCGAAGAACGGGTCCGTTTACGCACCCAGGATCTCGTGACCGCCAATACGGATCTCGAAAGGCGAATCGCGCAGCTCGATTTCCTGACCGCGGCATCCTATGAAATGGCGGGCTGCGTCGGGATTTACGATCTCGCGACCGTAATCATAAATCTCTTCTCTTCACTTCTGAAGCCCTCGGCCGCATGTCTCTGCATCAAGAAGGAGAGCAAATTTATCTGCATTGGCGCTACGGGCATTCTCTCGCGAAATTCCAATAAGACAGTCGCGGAACAGACGATTCCACTCCTCGCTACCGAGGATCTCGCACGCCCTACACTTATCTCCGGCTGGGCCGACCTGCTTCCTCATTCTCCCCCCTGGAGTGAAATGTACCATTTGCGCTGCTGCATAGCAGTTCCGCTCATCGCCGATAACCGGCACGTCGGAATTCTGCAGCTTTTCGCAGGAGAAGAAACGCAGCGGCATTTCGAGGAGGAGGAGAAGGTAATTCTGACTCTGGCGGCCCACGCCGCGGTGAGTCTGAGCAACGCCATATACTACAAGGAACTCGGTGAGAAAGCGCAGCTGCAGGGAGAGCTGGATGCCGCGAGAAGCATTCAGCAGCGCCTCACCCCGAGTTACAAACCGATGATTCCCCGCATCAGCCTCAAAGGCCTGTATTCGCCCGCTTACGAGGTTGGCGGCGATTACCTGGACTACTTCAAGAACGACGTCGGGTGCTGGATCGTGGTGATTGCGGACGTATGCGGCAAGGGGATTCCGGCCGCGCTTCTGATGACGCTTCTGAGAAGCGCGTTCCGATTCGAGGCGCGCAACAAGACCTCAGCCAAGCACCTTCTCTGTTCCGTAAATGACTCGATGCGCACGAACCTCGACGACCGGTCGTTCGTCACAGCGGTGTGTCTCGTCATAAACCCCGACGGAACCAGCATGTCATATGCAAGGGCCGGACACCCGAGACTCATCAGGATACGCGCGGAAAACAACCGCGTGGAGACCTTCGATTCGGACGGCATCGCGCTGGGCATTCTTCCGGAGGCAGAAGCGTTTGAGAGAATCATGACCGAATTGACGATTCCGCTCAATGAGGGTGATCGCTTTTTCATCTACACCGACGGCCTTACCGACGCGTACAACCTCGAAAAATCTCCCTACAGCACCAAGCGGCTCCTGAGTGTACTCGAAAGTAATACAGGCTCGACTCCCGAATCCCTGGTGAACACTATCATTCAGGACATCAGGGCATTCACCCAGGGAGCTCCCTATCACGACGACCTCACACTCGTCGCCATGAAAGTGGGACATAACGGCCACGGTAAAAAATAGCCGTCAGCCCCCGGAAACCCGGTTTCTATAGGTTTTTCGCCAGAAAGGATCGCAGCCCTGTGTCTCCGCCGTTTCGCATATGGCGGAAATGTAGTTTATCAAGAATACGGTTGGCGCTTTCGGAAAGATCGACTATACAGGTGGGTATCGCCGTCGCATCGATGTATTCGGGGTCGCATCTGAGGGGATCGGAGACGCTCACGTAAATCCTGCAGGTCAGAGGACGAAGATCATAGATGTAACAACTTCCGTCTTCCGAAAGCAGCGGGCATGGTCTGCGCATCCGATAGAACAGACTCAGCAGGAGATCCACCTGATCGATGCCATGATCAGCGGGGGTTACCTCGCGTTCCATGAGTTTTTTCGAGAGAATCGATTCCAGCCTTTCGAGTTCAACACAATCCTCTGCGCATCTCGCCCGGATCGAGGAGATCATTCCGGGCATTGTCTGCCGAATATGATCGACGATGATCTCCGCCTCGAACGAGTTTACGTCCTCGACCCAGTGGCAGCAACAGTCGCAACATCCCTTGCGGCACGTGACCGCATATTCCGATCCGTCGAATATCATCGCCCTGTACCGTTCGATTAGACCGATCGTTTCGGCATAGATGCCTCGAAAATGTGGATCGAGAGGGGATGAAAATCCGGATTTTTCAAGGCGCGCCAGGTGTTCGGTGATCTGCTGCATGGTTTGCCGTGCGGCCGGAGAGACCTGGAGCAGGGGTCCTGTGGAGCGCTTTCTTCGACCATGCATCGCACATGCCATGATTCAGGGCAATCCGATGGTGAGGCCACTGAAATGAACCGACAGTTCCAACGAGAAACCCGGATCGAAACGGTAACTCCCGGTTGCCGTGTTGTCCTTGTTACGGATCCATCCGAGATCGCCGCGTCCGTACAGATGGACATAG
>CAZGVZ010000337.1:0-5288 GCA_964529145.1 uncultured Fibrobacteraceae bacterium
TTTTCCCGCGAAAGGACCGGTTCGAACCTTTACCGGCCGTACGTGAGGGCGTGGTCCGATCGAATGCCCGGAGTACAACAATGGGAGGAAATATGAACCTTATTCGTGCGTGCGCCCAAGGGGACCTGAAGGAAGTCAAAAAGCTCGTCGAGGAGGGGGGCGATATCAACGGTACTGATCCGAGAGGACGCACCGGGCTTATTGAAGCGGCATGGGCAGGACACGGCGACATCGTGAATTTTCTTCTTGAAAAAGGGGCCGATCCCAACCATCCCGACGGATCGGGATTCACTCCCCTGATGCGTGCCGTCGAGGAGGGACACGGCGCGGTCATCGCTTCACTGATCAAGAAAGGGGCTAACGTAAACGTGCGCGGAAATGTTCGGGGTTCCACGCCTCTTATGCTCGCCGCGGAAAAAGGAGACGTGAAGATTATCGGGCAGCTTCTTGAATACGGGGCGAAAATAAACGCCGTGGACCAGTTCGAAGAAACCGCGCTGGCGCGTGCATATCGAATGGAACAGATAAAGGCGGTGAATTTTCTGGAGTCCAGGGGCGCGACCCGAAAACCGGAGCGCAGCCTTTTCACCCACCACGACAAAGACCTTCGTCCCTTTACCAAGGCAAGCATGCCTAAATGGAGCTCGGCTGCGGACGATGCCGCGTTCGAGGAGGAGGAACCCTCCTCCGAAGAGCCTTTCGAAGAGGAGTGATCAGACCCTGCGGGGAGTTCGAACGGTTCTTCCCGCGTAGCAATATACGCATCCGTGCCGGCAGGTGCCGTAGCTGCCTATATCTTTACTGAGCATGCATCCGCAGAGCGGGCGTTGTCCCGGATCCTTGAGCGCGCGTCTGAGAGCCTGCGTATCATCGGGATGCACGCCGGGTGTGCATTCGGTGATAAAACGGATCAGCTCCCGGTTGCGTGGAAAGACCTTCATCAGATACACGGGATCGATACAGCTCCCCGGCATGATCCCCCAGGTGCTCATGTCACGATGTTCAGCGCACGAAACCACTTCGATGTCCCATTTTTTCCTGATTTCTTCGAGTTTTGTCCCGATGCGGTGGACGACCTCGCCGTGAGGTACCAAAGCATGGATGCCGAGCCGCTCCATTCGCGCAATCACCGAGGGGTACCTGCAGAGGTAACTGACGGTAAGGCGGGATACGTCACCGGCGATCCGGTCACCTATCCGTTCGATCCGTTTCAAAAGCTCTTCTGCCCCCAGATCGCCGGAGAGTATGAGTGGATCGAATCTCCAGAGTACCCTTTCCTTCCCGATCCTGTCCGCGAGTTCGTGGACGGAAGAGATCCGGGATTCGAGCGGCGGCAGGCGGGATTCGAATCCTTCCTTCTCGTAATCGTTGATGGTAAGGTGGAACAGAAAATCGATACCTTTCCGGCTGATTTTTTCCAGGTAGGGAAACAGGGGACGAGGATATTTCGACCAGAAAACGATGACCCGGGTATTGCAGAATGCGACATGGAGCGGTTTTCCGTTGAACGGGTTGATCCATTGGACATATCCTTTTTCGAGCTGTTCGTAGAACCAGTCCGGGAAGAACGAAGGGATATCGGTGGCACGGCTTGCCGATACGACAACCGGTGCGATCGCCGTGACTTCCCGGCCATCTTCGGTCGTCAGGGGTATGCGCGGCCATGCATGCTTTTTCATGGAATTTTCAGACCGGTCCCTATGAGGGTGCGCCACATGACATACTCCGGAATCATCCCTGCTCCCGGGCGGACTTATCTATTCGTTCATAAGTCGAATATCGTAAGGGACATCTCAGATATTCCACTTTTTTCAATGTCTGCCTCTGTCACATCGTGCTCACCGCCGTTGCAGAAACAGACAGGAGTCCGTTGACGTGTACGGTGCACCGGTAGCCGCAGTGATCAATCCCTACGTGACCGATTTCAAACTCTACGACGAGTGGATGCACCCGCTCGGGCTCTACTTTCTCATCGATGCGCTGAAGTCCAACGGTGTGTCTGTAAGTTATTTCAACTGCTGCGGATCATCCGAACCCGCTTCTCCGGTAAAAAAATACGGCACTGGGTCCATAGAGCGTTGCGAGATTGCCAAACCTGCCTGTTTTCGAGACATCACGCGGAAGTACAAACGTTATGGCGTTCCCCTGGAGCGGCTGAAGTCGTTCCTGTCCGGCCTTGGCAGGATAGATGTGGTGTTCGTGGGCAGCATGATGACATACTGGATTGACGGGGTGATTGAAACTGTCGGAACGATCAGGGAGGTTCTGCCCCGGGTACCGGTCGTCTGCGGAGGGATCGCGGCGAGACTGACGCCTGTCTTTATCCGGAAAGAGTTACCCGGAATTACCGTTTTCGAAGGAGCGCTGGGACCGGGTGGGAAAAAAGTCTCTTTTCCGGGACTTGAAAAGCCGTTGCATATGCCCGGACAGCCTTCGCTGCTCGCGGGTTTAAAGGCCGCTGATCCCGACAGGCACGGTCCATCCCTCCTTTCACTCGGCTGCCCGATGCACTGCTCCTACTGCGCTTCACGAATTCTACAGCCGGTGCACATATGCCGTCCTTTGCATACGGTTCAGGAGGAGATCATGTTTCTTGTCGAACGCTGCGGCATCGAAGACATCGCGTTCTACGACGATGCGCTGCTGGAAGGCGCCGAAACGAAACTGGTTCCATTTCTCCTCAGGTTGCTCGAGAGAGATGTCCGGGTCCGTTTCCATACCCCAAACGGTCTGCATCTTATGCATGTGAACGAACCGCTCCTGAAGCTCATGCGGGATGCCGGCTTCACGACCCTGAGGTTCGGATACGAGAGCGGAGCCGCCAAACACCGGGAAACCACAGGAGGAAAAGCAGATCGATTCATGCTGGAGGAAAAAATCGCCCTGGTCCGCGAGACCGGTTTTCCGGAAACCGGCGTCTACGTCATGGGAGGATTGCCGGAAAGCTCCCCGGAGGAGATGGAAAAAGAGATGCGGTATGTCGCCTCGCAGGGAGTTAAAGTCAAACCGGTGTTCGTTTCACCTGTACCGGGAACGCGGCTGTTCAGCGATTATGCGCTCATGTTTCCTGAGCTGAATGCCGATCCGCGCCTTCACAACGACACCTTTTTCGTCACACGGCTCCCGGGATGGGGCGAGCGTGAAGTGGAGGAGATCAGGAGATGCGCCCGTGAGCTGAACAAAGGGGCGAACTGACTCCTTCGGGGCTCTTCTCCGGGAGGAAAGCCCTAAGAATCGACCGCATCAGGTCCGCGTTCCCTGAGCTTTTTCACCAGAGGAGCCCGTATCCGTTCCAGAAACCGTGCTGTCTCAGGGTCCCGGAAGTCAGGGTAAGTCCAGGAGAAATAGCGGAATTTTCCCCTCCGGAAGTGGAGTGTCACCTCGCCGTATATCCCGTTTCCCAGATACAGCCTGTGGTAGAAATCCTTGGTGGTCACCAGAACGACCTTGTCGCGGGCAACATATCCCGGGTCTATATTCACCAACCGTTTTCCATCACCTGCAGAGTATTTCCGCTCGAGGGAGTTGGTGAAAAGCTTGATGTCCGGAAGGGTTTCTCTCCGGATCCCGGCCGTGTAGGAGACGTATACTTTTTCGAGTCCAGTCCCCATCTCCCCCCGGTAATAGGATGTCCATGAAAAGGGAACCGGGCCATGGGTCGGGCCCCGTTGTCCGAAATTGCCGTCGAGTTCGGAAAAAACCGCTTCGACCGGGGCGGCCGGAGAGTATAGAATCGCGATGAAAAGTTTGACTTCCGGCGCTACTGCCGCTTCTCCCATACTACCTCCTTTGCGTTGCGGCGAATCGGATGGAAAAATATATCCGCTCTATTCAAAAGAGGAGTCCGGGTATACGGGAACGGGCGGCGATCCGCCCGAATCGGACGAATTTTTTAGCTCTATCCGTTTCGCGGGCCGGCGGCATAATTGTTTTCGCGGCTGTTTGGGCGTACACCGGATCGATATGCCCTTAGCATATCAAAAACCGTTTTACCCTCCGTAGCCTATTCATTACGGCGACATCAGAAAGGGGGTAGCGCACGATGAATGCGGTACGATGACGACGGTGCTGCAGTCACCGGCCGGATTCCCAACGCTTGCTGAACAGAGTGAAAAATCACCGGCTGCACCGGTGGAGAAAGACGGCTGCCGGGAACGTACAACGTTCTTCTTGTTTTTCGCGGATTCTACCAGCTTCAAAAAAGCCCGCATCTGCGGTAGTTTACTCTCTAAACATGAGGTACCCGGCGCCTTGTGCCGTTTTTACCGTACCGCCATGCATCTCATCGAAAATCAATCGCCTGGTTGACCCGGTTGAGGTTGGACTTGACTGCCATGGGGGCCTTTTGTAATTTCTCAACTCCTTTAACCCGTCTCGATCTTCATGGATGTTGGAATTGGCTCCTCTCTACAGTATGTATCGCGAATCGAATTCAGGAGAATAACGTGCCGAGGAAATACACTTTCAACGGCGGAGTACATCCGCCGCACGGAAAAAACTCGACGGAACGCCTTGGAATAGAAAAGTTCCCAGCGCCTCCAAAAGTGGTGATACCCCTCTCGCAACATATTGGCGCGCCGGCAAAACCGGTGGTAAAAAGGGGAGACAAGGTCCTGGTCGGACAGCTCCTTGGAGAAGCGGGCGGGTTCGTTTCTTCGCCGGTGCACTCCTCCGTTTCCGGAACGGTTCTTTCGGTAGCTCCGTTTCCCCATCCGCTCGGGAAGCAGATACCAGCCGTCGAAATAGAGAACGACGGGAGCGACAATGCCGTTTCCTTCGAGCCGTCACCCTCGTGGCGCGATGCGGCTCCCCAGGAACTGGTTCAGAAGATTCAGGCCGCAGGTATCGTCGGGATGGGCGGCGCGGGCTTTCCAACCCACGTGAAACTCTCGCCTCCAAGCAACAAACCGATCGATACCCTGCTCATCAACGGCGCAGAGTGTGAGCCCTGCCTTACCGCCGATCATCTCCTCATGCTTGAACGGACCGAAAATTTCATCGAGGGGATCATGATTCTCAAGAAGGTCCTTGGAGCCAAACGGTGCCTCATCGGTATCGAGGAAAACAAACCGGACGCAATAAAGAAGATCTCTTCCCGGCTTCGCGAAAGTAAAAACCGGGAGATCTCCCTTTGCGTTCTGGTCGCGAAATATCCACAGGGAGGAGAAAAGCAGCTCATTAAAGCGGTTACCGGTAGGGAAGTCCCGACAGGCGGATTACCAATTGCAGTGGGAGCAGTTGTCAACAATGTAGGTACTACATTTGCTGTGTATGAAGCAGTTCAGAAG
>CAZGVZ010000338.1:0-5274 GCA_964529145.1 uncultured Fibrobacteraceae bacterium
ATTTTGGTGCGTGCGTTGATCAACTTTTCAAACTCATCAAAGAGCAGCTCACCCGAGGAACCGGTTTTTTCGCCGACGTTATCCGGGACCGCCTGATCGACAATACGCACCGGCTCCGTTCGGCAATCATCGCCTCTCCGGAAATGGGAGCACGGCTCGAACAGCAGACCAGCGAGCAGGCCGCCCGCCTGAGTCAGTCCTTTACGCCCCGGACGAAGGAGCGTTATGCCCGACTCACCGCGACCCTGCTGGAACAGCAGAAAACCCCTCCGGCTCCGGAAGCGATCGCGACACTCCCGAAACTCGGCATCGCGGATCTTCCCAGGGAAGGGCACAAGGTTCCCACGGTCCACGACTCGATCGGAGACCGGCCCCTCCATATTCACGACATCTTCACCGGCGGCATAGTCTACCTCGACATCGGTTTTGACCTCCGTCCGGTGCCCGCGGAACTCATTCCCTTCATTCCGCTCTATTGCGAATACATCTCCCGCTGCGGCGCCGCGGGATTATCCTACGAAAAAATGGCGACCCGTATCGCCCTGTCGACTGGAGGAGTCGGAGCATCCGTAGTAGGCAAAACCGTGGTCGGCTCGACTGACGATCCTTTCCTGCATCTTTTCGTCCATGCAAAGGCTCTGCTGCCCCGCTACGATGAAACTCTGGCGATTCTCCGCGACCTTTTCCATGAACCCGATCTCGGACACGAAAAGCTGATACGCGACATCCTCCTGGAAGAACGCAACAGCCTGCATTCGGCCGTCATCGGATCGGGCCATCACTTCGCATTGACGCATGCGGCAGCGCAACTCACCCGTCCACGCTCCATCGATGAAAGGCTCGGAGGCATTACGCAGCTTCGTTTTCTGGAGACGCTCACCCGGTCGGAAGACCTCACGACGGCACTCGAAGCGCTCAGGAAACTGCATTCGGTCGTCATCAGGCAGGAATCTTGTTTTGTCTCGATCACCGCGGGCGATCCGTCGAAAACGGTCGACGGCCTGAAGAGACTCATAGAGACGCTCCCAGATTCGGGGTCTTCGGTTCGAACGGAATATCCGCAGCTGTCCCCGGTCAGGCGGCCCACAGGAATCGAAATCAGTTCAGCGGTCAACTTTGTAGGGCAGGTCTGGAACGTCGGTCCAGTCGAACCCTTACGCGCAGGCCACCTGCTTCTTTTGAGCCGGATTCTTTCCGCCGGATACCTCTGGGACAAGATTCGGGTCGAGGGCGGCGCCTATGGTGGGATGTCATCGGTATCGGTCGCTCATCCGCTTTTTTCCTGTGCTTCCTATCGCGATCCGAACCTCACAGCGACGATACGACATTTCAGAAAAGGGATCGAATCGGTCGCGGCGGGTCTTTCACAATCGGTGATCGAACAGAATATCATCGGTACCATCGGTCATCTCGATACTCCGTTGCCGCCCCACGCACGTGGATTCAATGAGTCGATCAGCCTGCTTATTGGCAATGACGAGCCGTTCAGGCAAAAGTTACGTGATGCGGTTTTTTCGGCCCGGCCGGAGGATCTGGCCCATGCCGCGAGCTCGATCCTCGACTCCGGCGCGTACGCGACGACTGTGCTTGGAAGTGCAGCGGCTTTCGATCAGGCGGAAGCGGAAGGCTTTTCTCTGATTCGTGAGCCTCTGCTCCCTCTCACGGACGTGGAGCTTGCCCATACGTAGTGTCCGTTTACGCGCATGGCTGACATGTTTATGGTATGGAAGATTATATCAAATGACCAGAGGTCCGTAAGGACCGGCATGAACACCGGAGCGGCCTTCGTTTGGCGTATTCTTCGACGCAGAACATCCCGCCTCGATGGGACGCGAATCGCTGTGCCGGATTCGCAGGCTGCAAACGCTACGGCCCCAGCGGGTCTACGGGCCGTGGTCCCCTTGTGAAGATCACATGTGATTACACCAGCCAATTTTCGCGGGTCAGATCATAATATCCCTGCTGCGGGAGTCCAAACGCAAAATACGTTACTCCCCTATCCTCACCAGTGCGTCATCCGTTTTCTGATTCATGTAGCAGCATCTGACCCAGTCGGCGCTCCGGGCGGTGTTCGCGATACGGACCTCGTCGATGAGTCCTGAAAACCACCCTTCCGCCGAAGCGGAAGTCCTTTTCCCGATGGTGACCGGATCTGTGGTAACGCGATACTTCTTATCACCGATGGGAACCGCCTGGCTGTCGACGCACTGACCGTCGACGTAAAGATATTGTCTCTCTCCGGCCGAGATACCGGCGATATATTTCCATGAACCGGCCTGGCCTGGAAACTGGTTCGACATCCACGATCTTTCCTGTTCGAATTCGAAAAATTCCCAGTTGTCATCCTCGTTCACCGTGATCCCGTAGAGCTGGTTGCTCTTGGTCACGATCGCATGAAAATCGCCGTCAAGAGTGTCCACCATAACCCAGGCGCTCAGGGTAAAATAACCGTTTTCAGGAAAATTGAGTTTTCCGTCGGCAGTGCCGGGCATCGCGATATAGGTCGAGGAGTCGTTGAAACGCTGCCCGAATCCGATCAGACCGGATGTCGTGGAGGTTCCATCCATTCCGTACGGAATGCCGTAAAATCCGTTTATCGTCGCATCCCGTGCAGTGTCTCCGCGGGCTTCGCCGAGATGCCAGACCCCCTGATAACCACAGGAGGTGTCGAAAACGGCTGTGCCGTCCGCGGCAGACTTTCCTGGCGAACCGCTCCACTGCAGAAGGATGAACTGTGTACTGTCGTCGCCGCGAAGAGTGTCGATCCTTACCCAGATTTCCGCTGCGGGGATATCGCGGCTCCACCTCTCGATCTCGAACGGCAGGGGTTCGCCGTCACTCTTTACGAAGCGTATATCCGAACCGTCCCGCCGGGCGGTCGAGAAATCGAAATTGTCCTTGTGTAACCTCACGAGTACCGGAAAATTTTTCAGCCGGCCTACGCCGGCACCCGAGGCGGTGGTGTTGAACCACACCTTTCTCGTCATGTATTCGACCGAATCGATGCTTTCGTCGTACCGTATTCTGGTGATCGCGCCGGATTCGACCCTTACATCGATGTTTTTTGCGGGCTCCCGCCCCCCTTTTCCCGCTACACGAAGGGTGTAATCCCCCCGGGGCACGTCAGTGATTGTAAAGCTGTCGGTTTTTTCGTCAAGAAGCGCGGAGCGGTCGAGACCGTAGATCTGCACAAAAACCGGTTCTGGGTTTTCCGGCCGGAAAACGAGCTTGCCCTGGACGGTACCGGTCGGCCGCAGGGTATCCGTAGTCAAGTTTATCTCCAGTGATTGCTGCCGGACCTCCACATCGATACTCGCACCGTTCGATCTCCCGTCGTTGACCTCGATACGGTATCTACCCTTCGGCACCGAATCGATTTCGAAGCCTCCTTCCTCATCCACGAGTGCATCCGGGTGGCGTTCGTCCCCGGTGTCGGGTTCATCGCGGACGAAATCCGCCGCACGCAGGAACACTCCCGCTCCCTCGGGAACCGTTCCGGAGCTGTCGTACACCACTTTTCCGCAAATGCGGGCCTCACCCTCGTGTCCGATGCCGCCGGTGAGATCATGCGTACAGGTAAAGCTCAACAGGAGCAGGAACCCGATTTCCAGAACAGCCCTTACCATCATGCCGTTCCTTTCCGGGTCGTGGGGTCCTTGATCCTTTTCGAAACTGGAAAGATCTGGAGGTTGAGATGAAATGCCCGTTCCGGTGCATTGTCGTTCATGGCCATCTCGACCAGACGTTTTCTGAATGCACGCGCCTCCTCCTTCATTTTTTGGAACGTTTCGGAGGAAACGGAAAAACCCGACCAGGAAATGAGGCGCTCTTGATCGGGCAGGTGCTCAAGCGCGTACTTGGCCCTTTCGATCATGGTTTCGGCATAGGAGCTCAGCACTACCGAACGGCCCTCGGCATATGCGCTGATTCCTGGATAGCGGCACTCATAGTATCCCATGTCATTCTTTTCGATAAAACCGAGTCTCTCGAGAAGTTTTATCGTTTTCTGGGCTTCCCGAACGGTAATGGACGGTTCGACCATTTTGGAAAGTTCCCGGAAATTTCCCCCGAAGCGGTAAAACGAGAGCACATCATGAATGACCGCATAGTACCATTTCTGATAGTATTCATACTGGTCGGGATCGAGCAGCCGGGTTCCCTGCGCATGATATCTGACCATTTTGTCATAAATCTGTTTTTTCGCCTTAACACCCTTGGATTGGCAGAACCTGACCATCAGGGAAAAATAATCGCTCTCCTTTTTTCGGAGTTTCAGTAGTCCGCAGAATTTCTTCACGTTTTCCGTCGATAGATTGGTCTTTCCCCTGAGAACCATGGTGATGTGCGCAGGAGACCTGAATCCTACGGATTGTGCAATGTCACGATAGGTCACCGGTGTGCGGGATTTTTGTCGATCGTCATACCAATCTTTTATATAGGCACGAAAATCGATATACGAAAAAATGGATTCCAAACGTGCATCCCCCTTACACTTGAAATATAGGGTCGAACGTACGCAAAATCAATAACCGATCTTACCGGCTTGTTAAAAAAATATACGTCACAATATTTTTTATCCTTTGTATGTGCATAATTAAGTCATTGAGTTTTATAATTAATTTATTTTGGCAGCGTTAAAAATTTTTTGGTATATTATTTAGCGGTCCTGAAAATCAGCCCTTTCCCGTAAAGTACCCCGGGATAAAACAGTCATACAAAAATCATGGGCGGAAGATATCTGAAGGGTGAGCCGGGATCAATATGGTGAAGAAAAAAAAGGGCACTTCAGGGGTGGCAACAGGACCAAGGGGGAGACCAAACGTTCCATCGCATACCGCCTGACGTGCCTTTAAGCCATTTCATAATATACTATTTTTTTCCCTGAAAATATAGTGCCGTTTCGCGTTTTGTCACATCTCCTGAACATATACATTCAATCCGAACAGCCCCGGTGTTATAGTGGAAGAAAGGTAAGCGCTCAACCAACGGATATTGCCCTGTCCGATGCGCCATATAGGCAGGTGAGGGGACCGGAAAGGATTTTTTATAATGCAAATAATACAACCCCGTCCCTGAGCACTCCTCCAAAACCGGATTCCCGATGAAAAATCGTCTGGCTTTTCGTGGGGCGTCGGCAATAAACATCGGTATATCCATTTTTTGAACCTTCGTCCCTAAACTCTAAACTTGATATGGTAAGCAAGGCCCGGATAATCGATTCCAGCTTTTCACAGCATGATGATAATATAATATTTGACACCGTCCCCTTTGT
The DNA here is from genome assembly GCA_964529145.1 of uncultured Fibrobacteraceae bacterium. Classification (GTDB taxonomy): domain Bacteria; phylum Fibrobacterota; class Chitinivibrionia; order Chitinivibrionales; family Chitinispirillaceae; genus JAFGNB01. Next base: position 5,273 of record CAZGVZ010000338.1, read on the forward strand.
TT
>CAZGVZ010000339.1:0-5258 GCA_964529145.1 uncultured Fibrobacteraceae bacterium
TTTCTGATGATCCACCCGCCGCGACACTGCCGTCCTCCGGCGTCACAGTCAACCAAGGCGGCATCGCTTCGAGGCGAACGGCGAATTCGTTCCGGAGGTAAACGGCGTTGTAGACCACGGTCAGGCCGTCATCCTGCGTACCATTCTGTATACCGACCGTACAATCGGTTACAACTCCCTCGAGATTATTATAGTAAAAAGTGATTCTCCCGCTTTGTTCCAGCACCATCTGGTAGGTATAACCTCCATAGGTTCGAGCGGCGCTGTCGGCCAGATGCGGAACATTAGTAAATTGAATCACGGCCCTGTTTCCGAAGTCCTGAAAATGGATAGATCCTCCGTCAGCCGGATACAGATCATCGAAAAAGCCGGCTATGAGGTTCGGCGGCATGGATGGCGAAGGCAGCGGTTCGTTCCAGTATTCGCTACTGCCGCTGCCGAAAGTTATGTAGCCGTTCGAGCTCACATAGATGGAATTGAACTCATTGCCGTAAAACGGGAATGAGAACGAGATTGCTACAGGTTCGTAGCAGTCATCGCACCTCGACGCCATACCGAGAAACGTTCCCGTTTCGCTGATGTCACTCCATTGATATGCGGGTCCGCCCGGCTGATCCGAATCGCGCCACCGGTAACCGAATGCATCGGGACCTCCCTCTCCTGTCTGAACCGGCCTGCCGATCCTTGTGTCACGGCTTCCCTTGGCCTGTTGAATGAAATGAGTCGAATCATAGAGTTCTTCGGCGAGTTTTACCTTCGTACCCGTTTCATCCTTCACGGCAATAGAAAAAACGCACACCGCATCGCCGCTGTTCGAAAGCGCAACGGTTCGTTCCGTCGAATCGCCCGCGATCACGCCCGCGTGGATCGATTCAGGAGAAACCGCGAGTAAAGGGCGCACCAGACTGAAATCCACTCCAGTGGCGTTAGGCGGTAATATGACCAGCGCCGGGTCGGACCGTAGATACCCATCGGCGATTGCGGTCACCGAGTACTGACCGTCTATTCCACCGAAAAGATAATTCCCCCGGGCATTTGTCGTGACAGAACCGGAAAACGGACCGGAGAAAGAGACTGTCGCCCCTGCCAACGGCTCGCCTGTCTCGGCTGCGGTCACTGTTCCGCTCACCTGGTTCGAAGTGTATACCGTAATTTGAAAAGTCGAAAGCCATTCTCCTGTGTCATTGTCATGCGCCCTCAGCGTGACGGTTATCGTCCGCGGGGTCGGGCAACCGTCCGCTACCTGCAATGAAAAATCGTCACCTGCTTCCACGGATGCGCCGCAACAGGGGATATCACCGACTGAAGCGGTGCTGTCGATCAGGGAGACATACTCATCCGACTCCGAAAGGGTGCAATACACGCCCTGCGCCGCATTCATTCCGAGATTGATCAACGTCGCTCTCAGAGAGATACGTTCCCCGGGGTTGATGACACCGTCACCGTTTCCCATATTGTCGTCCATCGTATGTGAAAGGTACTCGACCATTGGACCGGCAGCCTGTCCCCGGATAAACAGGTTCGGATCGCCGAAAAGATTCGTCTCATACATACAATAGCGAATCAGTTCTCCATTGATATCCCAAATGTTATCCTCATGACTGTCGGAATTGGCATCACCGAAGGTGAAAATGAACTCCCCGAAATAGGCATCCCAAAACTGACGGTCGAAACGCTGGCTTGGTCCATCCGTCGAATTGAACTGGCCCCATCCGTAGCGTGAGTTGAAGACCACCGCAAACGCGCCGTGCCTGTGCGATGTCGTGAAGTGTTCGGCAATGCAGTCCACCGTGAAATCTCCCGGATAACATCCCTGGGAGTAGGCGAAAAAATGTTGTGTATTCGTCAGATTGTCGACATCATAGGTGCCGAGCTTCATTACATTCATTTCGTTGGCATGGCCCAGATGGTTGTAGATACTGAACGAATCGGAATTGAAATGACCTATGAGTTCACTTGCCGGCCATGTATACGCATAGCCGTCATAAAGTGTATCTACCGTGAAAAGCGGCGATGCCGCAAAACCAACGGTAGTATAGCCGTGTGCGTCACTTCCGAGCCTGATCTCCTCCATCGCGCCGGTCGCATACTCCGCAGGTCCTCCGAATCCCAGATATTCGCCGACCATCATCGCCCGCCTCAGAAACGGAGAACTCGCGGCGGCATCATCATATGCGATCGTCTTGTAGACAAAATTCGACATCTCATCGTCCGTCTGGGCGCTGGCGCGTCCGACCGCCACCTCCGCCATCAGATCGACATCTCCTCCGCCAATTCCATCGTTGTTTTCTCCCCAATAGGAATCACCGTCACCGTTGAACGGACCATCGAGACACTGGTAGTAGAGGTCGCTGGGAATATTGGTTCCTCCGTCGTCAATCGAATACAGGTACCGTACGGGGACGATCTCGATATCACCGGCGAGCAGTACATATTCCGTCTCCCAGTTCAGGTAGGCATCGATGATGAAATTTCTGATACGCTCAGGGTTGTCCACTCCTGCGTAATTCGCATAGATCGAATCCACGGTAGCAATGGTCGTGGTAATGCCGCGTGACGATTTATGCTCTACCAGGGCGGAGAGGGAATAATCGGTTTCAGCATCCCTCATGACGGCATTTGTGATGATCACATACCGGTAACTCTCATCAGGGTCGCAGATTCCGAACGGACGCGGTCCGGCGTTGTAATTGGCCGGTGAATTTTCATAGGAATCGAGTTCTTCGGGATTCTCCACCGAACGAAACAGCGATTTGTCAATTGCACGGAACTGTCTCTTCAGGGGCGACTCCTCCGTACGCAGTTCTCGAAATGACACCCGAACCCGCATCGTCTCATAGGAAAGAAGCTTGCCGTCCAAAGGCTCATATGCGATTGGAAACAGATTGATATGAGCGATCGCCACACCCCGCTTATACTGAACGGTGACCACTTCATTGTTCATCGAGGGAAAACGGTCGTTGCTGGAATAAATCCTTTCGTTCCGGAGAGTCTCACTCCTCCATTTGGCATCCGGAGTGAGTGGAACCGGTTTACTTCCGTGCTCAACCAGATATACTCCATCCAATGTCACCTGCTTTCCGGTTTCCACAACAACGGAATCGAGCGCCTGCCCGGCCGGTATTACACACTCCATCGGCAGCACGGGTAGAATCGGCTCGCCGGCCCGAATCCGCATAGGCGCATTCGCGCAGTTCACCCTGATCGGTTGTTTTCCCAGGGCTTTCTTCTTCGATTGTTTTATTATCCGCGCCTTCGGGAAAGAGTACTCGAATTCTAGTACGTTCTTTCTTCCTTTCAAGGAACGGACCATGATCGAATCCTCTCCCGGCTGCGCTGGCAATGAACGTGCCGATCTCCATGTTTGCGCCTGAGCGGCGACCGCCGACAGGCAGACTGCACCGCACAGGAAACCTTTTACCGCCGACCTGACACTTTTTGGAACCATAAAACGCCTCCGTGTAAATGGGGTGGAAATAAAGCGTTTACAGATACTCCATTCTACTGAAAGGACAACCAGCCCGCTCTTATTGTTTTTTCCGGTGAAAGCCTGTTTACTATTCGTGAATCTTGATGAAATCAGCTTCGCTGTCTGTTTTTGATAAACTCAACTGATTGTTCTCATGCGCAGAACGCGCAACACTCTTTGCGAGAAATACAGCACCTGTAGTAAAGCAGGCGAATAACAACGCCTGAAGCGCTTATTTCATAGCTTAAACCGCTCACGTTACGGTTTTTTACCGTTGCAGTTGAAAAAAATATGGTGCGAGTTTGAACACCCCCTTTTCATCAGGTACATTCAACACTCGGGAGAAGGCAATAACGGATCGCCTAACTTTGTGGAAGTACACGCATGTTCAGCATGTGAATCGCGTTGGTCCGGGAACCGGACGCCGGTATGCTACCCTCTGACTGAACTACGAATGGGAATATAAGTGGTTGTACTATGGAAAGCAAAAAAAAAGCAAATTATTTTTGCGGGCCGAATTGTAAAGAAGTACCGGTCGGCGGACAGTCTGGAAATCCGCGAATGCATAACGCTGAAGCGTCACATTCGGAAATCATACTTACGAAGTGGTAAGCGGATGAGTTTCAACTATATACCGGAGACATGAGGACGGGCTCTCATTGATGAGTCTTGGACAGCAGATCCGGACTTTTGCCCCTGCGCGCATATATGATACGCATCAGCTCCATCAGCAACATATTGTTCTGTCGAGCCCGCTTCTTCAAATCAGGCATCAATCCTTCTATTCGTTTGAGGATTTCCGGCTTTCGGTCCCATGCCTTGTCGATATATGCAATAAGCCGGCCCGGCGTGAGATTCTCGAGAGGAGGCATATCGAATTGCAGCTCCTGCAGGAAGCCCATGACTTTTTGTGAATAAGGCAGCGGTACGAAAGGCACTTGCTGCAGAGCGGCGAAAATCAAAAAATGCAGTCTCATCCCTACGACAAAATCGAAATTCTTCATTATTGTCATAATCTGGCCGGGTGTGTATTCGCCTTCCAGGACGCTGGCGAATTGCGGCATGATCATCCGTGCGACTACTGCGTGGGACTGGTGAAGATCGTAAGCGGTCTTTCGCTCCATGGGAATGAATATCACGTGAGCGTTATAGCGATCGATAATATAATCCGCCGCGTTCGCGAGAATATCCTGGTAATGCTCCTCTTTTATGTCCGGTGCGGCTTTTCCCGGCTCGCGAATGGACATACCTATGAGTTTTTTGCCTTTTCGTATCCCCTCAGAATGGATGAAATCTATCTGCACCGCCTCGGGCTGCATCAAAAATGCTGGGTCTGATGTTACATTGATTTCCTTTTTAATCCCGATTTCCTCCAGGACATGCATGGATGGATTGTCGCGCACCGTTATCACGGCTGCATTTCCGAGGACTTCTTTGACCAGTGCCTGTGACCGGGAATCCTCGAGTGGTCCCGCGCCTACCGCATATATCATGACCGGTACGCCTTTTTCCTGGGCCAGCTGCGCTTCACGCAGAAAAAATCTCACGTCATGATCATAAAGAATCCCGCCTCCTCCGGCGATAAGGATGTCGAGTTTTTCCATTTCGCCGAGCGTTTCCTTTCGGCTGAGTTTTTGCACCGAGAGGGCGAGCGACACCTTATGACGATGCATCGTATCTTCAGGATCACGTGTGAATACCACTATTTCGGCATCGAAGGAATCGTTGATCTGTTTCACTATCGACTGGAGAATGGCTTCATCTCCCATGTTGTTGCCGCCGTATGATC
>CAZGVZ010000340.1:0-5239 GCA_964529145.1 uncultured Fibrobacteraceae bacterium
TGCGTGGTCATGGTATTCCTGTCCGGGTTCATCGATAGAGCGGGGTGCATGGCACCCGCCGCTGTGGAAACGCCTCTTTTCACATAAGGTCCAGCACAATCCCGCAGCCGCCGGAGCCACGATGTTGAAAATGAGTATGAATGTGGCGGTGCCAAGCGCCGTTCCACCGGGATCGACGGGGTGGCAGGTATCAGGCAGACGGGAAAGAAAAAAGGAAAAGGAATACTCCCTTAATCCGATGTTCGCGATAAAGAACGGCAGAAGAAGCATGAACGCAAAGACCTGACCCGCCACTATCAGATTGTCCAGAAATCCGGGGTGGCCGAAAGTATCGAGGAGAAGCGCGGTCTGCAGAAGCAGAAGAAGGTGGGCACCCAGTGAAAGGATCGAGAGCCGGGCTACAGGTAACGAACGGAGGTGGTCGAGGGAGATTCTCACAGGATCCGGCTTATTGCAGAAGGGCAGACGAACCCCGCCTGTTTTCTCCATACTTACAAGTATGACGGAGATTGCCGCCGAAAGGAGAAAAACGGCTGAAAACGCGGTCAATGGGATGAATGGCGGCATCCGAAACAGCGCGGCGTGTGCTCCAAGGCAGGCTGCCCCCACGACAACGGTCACCATTATGGCGAAACTCCTCTCTTCTACAACCGCGACAATCGCTGAAACGGGACGCCCGCGATCGATATGAACTGCGCGAAAAAGTTCCCCGACACGTCCCGGAGTGACGAATGCCAGAAGGGATCCCCTGAGCATGGTTTTGAGTGAGACGAGAAGTGAGCCGGGAAGATCATGTGCCTTGAGAATCAGGCTCCACCTGAGGACCTGAAGAAACAGGGAGCCGCCGCCAAGCAGAAAAGCCCACGCCAGTGGCGTCCACCGTACATTTCCACAAAGCCGGACGAGATCCTCCCTGCTTACGCTCCTGTTGACGAAAAAAACGAACATCGCCGTGATTCCGATCCTGATGAATATTTTCAGCGGAGGGTTGGAATATGCCCCGGCGATCTTTCGGACAGCCGCCGTGAATGTTCGGCCGAACGGTCTCATCCGGTTATCTGTTCCATGATGGAAGGTACCCCCGGAGAGCCAGGTCGTCACCATGCCTTCGGAAAGTATCGGAAGATTCCGGCCCCGCAGCGGCATTGTATGTGAGAAAAACAAGGTACCTCGGCATGATCTGTACGAAAATAGTATACTGCACCAAAGCCGTAAAAGGTCCCGCTTCTCCGGAGGTGTGTTTTCCCGACTGCGCGGTTGGTTTCATCTCCCGCCTCCCCAGATTACAGCATATTCACGGGGTCGACGTCGATCACCATATTGAGTGATGAGGGCAGATTCCGGTTTTTCGCCCTAATATCGGCAAGCGCCTTTCCCAACACAGCTGAACTGGTCGATTTCAACAACATCGTGAAACGGGTCTGATTTGCGACACGCTCCAAAACCGCGGGGGAAGGTCCCCGGACGACCAATCCTTCATCCTCTCCTCGAACAGTGAGCTGGCGGGCAATTTTTCGAGCATGCCTCTCGACCTCGGTATTCGAATCTCCGGAAATGACGATCCGTGCCACCCTACCATACGGGGGGTAACCCAGCGCTCGACGTTCCTCTCTCTCCTCATGGAAGAAAGAGGCATAATCATGCCCGGCGGCAAAACGCAGGGCCTTGTCATCCGGGCAATATGTCTGAATGATCACCTCTCCCGTGTTATCGGTTCTTCCGGCGCGACCGGCCACCTGGGTGAGCAGTTGAAAGGTCCGTTCGGAAGCGCGGAAGTCGGGAACGTGCAACCCTGTATCCGCGGCAATCACTCCCACCAGCGCCACACCGGGAAAATTGAGTCCTTTTGCGACCATCTGTGTCCCCAGGAGAATATCCGCTTTCCTGTCGGCGAATGAATCCAGAATCGCGGCATGCGCTCCCTTTCTTCTCGTGGAATCCTGATCCATGCGCAGGAGCTTTACGTCTGGAAAAAAGTCGCGAAGGTACTCCTCAATTTTCTGAATTCCCGTTCCCTTGTATTTGATCTTCTCCCCTCCGCACACCGGACAGCAGTCGGGGGCCTGCCGCGAATAGCCGCACAGGTGGCATTTGAGCATGGTATCGGCCCTGTGATACCTAAGTGCCACCGAACAGCATGGACATTGGATGGCTCCCCCGCACTCCCGGCAGAGCAGCATTGTCGAAAAGCCTCTTCTGTTGAGAAGCAGTATTGCCTGGCGCCCCCGTTCGACTGTCTCGGAAATGGCGTTCGCCAGTGTAACGGAGAGCGGTTTCCAGTTGTTGTTCCTGTGTTCTTCTCTCATATCGACGATGGTGACGCGGGGAAGCGCCGCCTTCCCGAAACGCCGTTTGAGGCAGAGCAAACGGTATTTTCCCGTCAATCCGTTATGGTAGCTCTCCAGACTGGGAGTCGCGCTGCCGAGAACCACGATGGCCTTCTGCAGCCTGCCCCGCATCACCGCCACGTCCCTGGCTTGATAGCGGGGTTCCATATCGCTCTGTTTATAGCTTCCATCGTGCTCCTCGTCGACGATGATACAGCCCAGATCCTGCAGTGGTGCCAGAATGGCGCTTCGAACACCGATCACCACCCTACCGCTCTCCGCGACCAGTTCATGCATGCTTTCACGGCGTTCTCCGTCCGACATGCGGCTGTGAATCACAGTTATCACATCCCCGAGAGCGGATCTGAACCGCTGGATTGTCTGGGGGGTAAGCGCGATCTCGGGCACCAGAATGATCACGCCTCTACCCTCCTGCAGTGCCCTGCGGGCCACTTCGATATAGACGTGCGTTTTGCCGCTCCCCGTGATTCCGTGGAGCAGGAAAGGTTTATCCGGCGATGCCATGGACGCCAGGATGCGTTCGACCGCGCCGGCCTGTTCGTCCGTGAGTACGACAGGCTTCCCGGGACTCTTTGCTGAATGTAAAGTCTCTCCGCCGCAGGCCGGGCGGGTTGACCGGACAAGAAATTTCGAACGGGACAGGTACGTGACGTTCGCACGGGAGAGGCCGAATCGTTTTTGCGCTTCCGCGACGGTGAATGGATCGCTATCCCGTATGCGTTCCCAGATCTCGCGGTACCTGGCGTTTAGTCTTCCGGCATGCATCGAACTATCCGGTGTAAAGAGCTGCACCGTTTTGCCGCCGGCGCTCTTCATCAGCCCTTTGCGCACAAGGGGCCTGAAAACCCGCCCGATGTCGCATTGATAGTACTCCGCCACCCATTCGTAGAGTTTCATAAGCGAGCTTCCCGAATCGGTCCACCTTCCGCTCTTGAAGTCGAGTACCTCTTTGAGATCCGGAAAGGTCGATTTTTCCTTGATACCGACGACAACGCCCCACGTCTCCAGTTTTCTCAAATTGACCAGAACCGGAGTTCCGGTCAAGATCTTACCGAAAAACCGTTCCGGAATCGCATAGTCGTACGTGCCGGACACGGCGATCGGAAACACCACCGACGCGACACGGCCTTTTGTCTCCGCCGGCTCAGAAATGTTTTGACTGCTCAGATTTTCCATGATAAAGTTGATGAGTGTTTCGTCGAGAGCCGGGGTGATGTCCCGGACAGTTCACGTGAATGACCATACCGCCGGCGGACACAATTCATCCCCGCGGTGAAATGCCCGCGGAACTTGCCGATCCGAAGCACGGAACGGCATGATCACCCATTTCAAGGCAAGGACAGGCAGATATTGCGGAAAAAATACTTCAAGGGCACCTCTGCTGTTTGAAGCTCTTGGGGTGTCCTTGGATGCCTGAGGGACAGGGATCTTCCGATCTCCGGGTTCCTACCTGAACAAGCCTGGGGTGTGCCGCTGTTGCAGAATCGCGAACGGCTGGGGCGGAGATCGAAATTGCGGATCTATTTTGCATCGCCTTTTTTCCGCTCTTTTCATCCGAATCCTCCGTTCCCGTCTGCCGAGCCGGGTCCGGCCCGTCCGAAAGGTATTTATAAGCCGGACCATTCTGCAGGAACGGTCCCCGAAGGAATTGTCGAATGCGGATAAAGCTGAGTGATGCACGTCCCGGAATGGTGCTCTCCGGAGATATCCAGGGGACAGGGGGAACGCTTCTCGGCGAGTCACAGATGCTCGACGAGAAGCTCATCGAACTGCTTCGGGAAAATGGTGTCACGGAAATCGAGGTCAACGGTGAACCCGAAGACCCGGAGCTGTTCTCCGAAAAACTCACCGAAGATGACCGGTTCGCATACGATGGTTTCGATATAATCCTTTCGGCTGACGCCATGACGGCCCGGTGCGACATACATGTTTCGGGTACCGGAGTTTTCCCGGCCGTGGAAGGTATTCTTCGGGCTCTCGAAGAACGCGGGATCGTCTTTGGCATTAAAACACAGGACATCGACATGCAGCTTGCCCTGCACGGCCAGGGGGCATCCGTATCCGAGCCTTTCGTGATTGCGGCCGGTGTGGGTCCGGTACACGGAAACGACGGCACGGTGGAGTTCCACTTCAATATGCAGACATCTCTGACCCCGGCTATCGATAAGGACGGCCATGCCGATTACCGTTCGGTGTCGATGATCGCTACGGTTTCTCAGGGGCAGAAACTCGCTTCACTGAGACCTCCGACCGGAGGCATCGAGGGGACCGACGTTTTGGGGCGAACCGTACCTGCGAAGCCCGGAGCGCCGGCCAGGCTTCCCCAGGGTACCCATACGGTGATAAAACCCGAGGAACCGGCGACTCTGTATGCGGAAATCGACGGCATCGTACATATCGCCGGCGGACTGATCGAGGTGAACGAGGGTTTCGTGATACCCGGAAACGTGGACTTTTCAACCGGAAATATCGAATACGGCAAAACCGTGATCGTCAGCGGCGATGTAAAATCGGGATTCTCGGTCCGTTGCGGCGGAGACCTTCAGGTCAGCGGTACGATCGAGGATTGCCGCATCTGGGCCGGCGGCAACGTCCTCTGCAGGCAGGGATTCGTCGGACAGGGTAAAGGCAGCATCGAGGCGAAAGGTGATATCAATCTCGGTTTCGTGAAAAATCAGAGTGTCAGGAGCTTCAGGAATATCAATATCGCGAAGGAAGCGATAAATTGCACGCTCCTGTCCAGAAGCGCCGTTCATCTGCACGGGTGTCCGCTGTCGGTTGCGGGAGGAGAGGTCAAAGCCCGGACCTCCATCACCGTTCATACCTCAGGCAACAGCATGGGGATACGTACGCTTCTGGAAACCGGTTTCGATTTTCTCATGGCCGAGGAG
>CAZGVZ010000341.1:0-5220 GCA_964529145.1 uncultured Fibrobacteraceae bacterium
AATGATATACAGGCAATAACCGCACCGACTACATCGATTAGAAGAATGCAGGGCATCTTCAAAACACTAATCAGAAATGCGGCAAGAGGCGGTCCGGCGATAATACTTACGGACTGGATCATCTGATTGACACCGGATATCCTCATCAGTTCCGTTTCCGGCGCAAGCAGAGGTACGGAAGCCTGCATTGCCGGGACATGAAATGCGCTTCCGACAGAACGGAGCATCATAAGCAGATAAAAAAGAGAGATATCGGTATTGCCTTCAAACAGCAGAATGCTCATGATCGCGGAACATGATGCTACAAACAAATCTGCCAGAATCATTATTCCGCGCCTGTTCCACCTGTCTATAAGCACCCCGATAAAAGGGCCAAGGATCACCTGCGGAAGCAGGGAGGCAATCATGGCCATCGTCAGAACTTCCGCGGATCTGGTTTCTATCGACAACCAGAATGTGACCGCATAACTCACCGTCAGACTGCTGAGAGTCGAGAAGATTTGTCCCGACCATATAATGGCAAACGTTTTTTTCCATTCAGACATAGATATATCCATTCCATTTGATGATACAACCGACCTCAATCGGTTTTACAGGTTGATAAAAAGTGGATAAATAAGAGATAAAGAGCCTCTGGAAGCACCGGAGAACTCAAATGCCGGAAACGGCGGGGTAGCTATTTATCGCGAAAATGGAAGGATGAATGGAGATACATGTTAATGCGACCTCTGTTGATTATGTCTTTATCGAACGATTACTGTACGATGAGATACGCAGCGGCAGCGAGCAGAACGGGTTTGTAGGCGCGAAGGGCATATCGATCCGGTGATAGGCCGGAAGCGGCTACGATCCCGTTATTTCCTCAGTCCGCGAAGCAGATCGCGAGATCGTCCGATCAGGTTATATACAGGCAAAAATAATAAAAACAGCGTGAGAAGAACAGAATCTGCTCCCCATAGTAGCATTAATTACGAAGTGGTCAGCATAAAGTTGAACAGGAACCCACTGGCTTTCACAATGATCCCTGAAACCACTGCTTCCATTTTCGGTGCAAGAGTCTTGAATTCAAGACATGGAATCGTGAAAAACACTGGAAAAGCATTTCCCACAGGGTCGGGTCGGCGGGCACTTTGGGCGGATTTTGAGGATTTGAGATGAGGTTTTTGGGGTTTTTCTGGGTTTTACCACAATGTTTTTTGGTCTTGATATAATGCAAGGAAGTCTTAAAAATTGTTCGGCGGGACTTAAGATTCTTTTCTGTAGGATTCTTTATTTCACAGTATGATCAGCTGCGCGTGCAGCGCGCCCGCTTCCTTCATCGCCTGAAGTATCGCGATGACATCACGGGGAGCGACCCCAAGAGAATTCAATGTATAAGAGAGATCGGAGACAGTGGTCGTACCGTCCAGTACGACCATCTCCGCTTCCTTTTCCTCGACGACGATTTGGGGATCTGGAACCACCTCGGTACTGCCCAGAGTGAAGGGAGGAGGCTGCACGATTTCCGGTAGATTGGTCACCTCTACCTTTACTCCGCCATGCGTGACCGCGACCGAGGAGATGCGAACCTCTCCCCCGGCGACTATGGTCCCTGTCCTTTCGTTGATCACCACACGCGCCTGCGCAGATACGCTGAACGTACAATTCTCGATCTGAGAAATGAAACCCACCAGATCGATCGAATTCCGGATCGAATCACGTGAGATATACCCGAAATCAAGAGATACTGTCGCCGCATCCAGAGGACGGGCTACCCGGTGTCCCGCACTTTTCACGAATTGCGTGTTAATGGCTTCTGCCATCCTGAGCGCGGAAGTAAAATCCGGAACAGACAGCGACAGCGAAAGTTCTTTGCCGCTCAAAATGTTACAGTCATACTCGTGCTGTACTATCGCCCCGTCAGGAATACGGCCGACCACGACATGGTTTTTTTTGACATGGGATATCCCCCGGTTCCGGATGTCGTATCCTCCCGTGGCGATCGGGCCCTGTGCGGACGCATAGAGTGCGCCATCAGGTCCCTGGAGCGGCGTCATGATCAGCGTTCCACCCTCGAGACTGGTAGCATCACCCATGGACGAAATGGTAACATCAAATCGGGTTCCCTTTCTCTTAAAGGGCTGCAGCGTGCCGATCACCATCACCGCAGCCACGTTCCTTAGACGCATTCTCTTGTCCGGAAGCTCCAAACCCATGTTTTTCAGCATATTGGTCACCGTTTGTTCGGTGAAGATGGTCTGACTGCGATCACCGGTATTCGCGAGACCGACCACCAGGCCGTAACCGAATAGTTGCACGTCTTCCAACCCTGTGATGGAAGCGACATCCTTGATCCGCACGGTTTGCTGAGCCGCGATCTCAAGCAGAAAACTGAAAAACACGAACGCTGTCCGGATACGTACCATTGTGGATCCTTTTTCTGTTCAACCCTTCAGAGGGAGAGTGCTTCACTTCCTTCAAATCAGAAAATCCAGTTCAGAAAACGGGCCAGGAAGCCGGGACGACGTCCCGTATCGGCCGCGCCTTTACCCGTATAGGTAATGCGGGCGTCCGCGACACTGGACGAGTACAGGCTGTTGTTTTTCAGTACATCCTGAGGACGTACAGTTCCGGTAATATTGATTATCTCCTTCTCATCATTGATTTCGACCACTTTGCTGCCCTCGATCACGAGATTCCCGTTGTCGAGCACTTTTACCACGCGCGCCGAGATCGTGGCGACCAGGTTTCCTTCACGGGTGGTTCCGCCTTTTCCGTCATATCCAACCTTGCTGCTTCCTGAAACTCCGAATGACGGAATCATTCTCAACGCCCCGGAGCCTCCGCTTCCCTCGACACCCATGCTGTTCTGTTTGCTCGTGGTGGTGCCGCTTTCACTCCCGGCTTTCGCGGATTCGACCACCAGAATTGTGAGAATATCATCCACACGCATCGCACGGTGGTCGGAGAAAAGATTGACTACTGGAGCGGCATTGACAGCGAGCGCGATCGTAACCGCGTACGAACATGACAGTGCGAATCTTCCAATCATATGGAAGGACCCCCCTGCAGTGGTGAAACTACACCTTTATTCTTTATTACAGCGCGTATCAGCCTGTGTGTGGCACGGTTTTCCACCCATATCCGGTCTCCGATGGAGCCCCGTTCACGTGCGACTGCGTCAACCGTTACAGTGATCGCTCCCCTGTCGAATACCATCTCGACAGCGTCCCCTTTTTCAATGGCAGGGATTTCCGAGAGAAGACGTTCATGCAGGATCGTTCCGGGCTTGAGAGAACGCGATGCCCGCTTTCCCGAAAGGGCGGCCAGGGAAAGGATCGGTGTCGGACCGAGCCGGGTGATATCCAGCCTGCGTATTTCGCAATTATCCGGCGTGACCGGTTCTCCCCTCGATATGCCATTTCTCGTCACAGCGACTGAAGTATTCACCTTACAAAAACACCTTACCGGCATGACGAAGGTGTACGAGGCCTGCTTTACCACCACACCGATATCCATGCAGCCTCTCGGAAAGGGGTCGTCAGGACCGTTAAACGAAACAATCGCTTCCCCGTTAAAACACTTCCTCTTTTCCGAAATATTGGAAATTGTCAACTCCCAGTCCCCTTTTTTCCATCCGATCACGCTATCGAGATGACTACGGAGCCCGGCTTCGTAATCAGATGGTCCAGTCTCCCCGAAATCGGTTCGTATCTTGATCCTGGGCGGGCCCGCAATCGTGAACAGCACTCCGGGAAACGCGGGCCGCAGCTGATGAGTCACAAAATCTTCAGTTGTCATAAACCTGCAGAATCCAGGTGGAGCGCTGAATCCCGCGCGATATTTCCTGACCCCGGCCACAGGAGCCGCTTCACTCCCCGTAACCTCCGCCAGATCCTCCACTGTAAATGAAGTATCATTGACCAGCGCGGAATCGTGAAACAGAAGCTCGATCTTCCCTGCCGCTCCGGAACAGGTCACGCACAGGGACAGGGCCATGATCGCGCCAAGGAAAGGCGCATTCTGGTCAAACCCCGCATTAGTGTATTCACTCATTTCCGTCATCGTTTCAGGTTATTAGCTACCTGCATCATATCTTCACCGACCTGTATGGCCTTGGAGATGATTTCAAACGCCCGTTGAGCGCTTATCATGCTGACCATTTCATCGACTATTCTCACATTGGATGCTTCCGTCCACCCGGACTGAATCGTTCCGGTGCCCTCTTCGCCCGGCAACATCACCACGGGCTCGCCGCTCGCATCGCTCATCGCATAGAGGTTCCCCCCCAGTGAACGGAGACCGGCCGGATTCACGAAACGCACCAGTTCGATTTGCCCGATTTCCGTTGATTGATCCTCTCCGGGCAGAATGACCGAAACGATACCGCTCTCCGAAACGGAGAGATTTGTAGAGTTCTCCGGGATAGTCAGCTGCGGCTCTATGAAAAAGCCCGACGAAGTGACGATTGACCCGTCGCTCGATGTCTTGAACGATCCGTCGCGAGTATACGCGATACCTCCGTCGGGAAGCGTAACCTGAAAAAAGCCCTCCCCCTTGATCGCCCAGTCGAGCGGATTCCCCGTTTCATTGAGCGATCCCTGTTCGAAAACATGCTGGGTCGCCGCAGGTTTTACCCCTAAGCCGGCCTCGATACCCGATGGAGCCATGCTTCCCTCGAAGTTGCGCACCCCGGGTTCGCGCAATGTCTGATACATCAGGTCCTGAAACTCGACCTTGACCCGTTTGAATCCGTTGGTATTCACGTTTGACAGATTGTTGGAAATCGTGTCCATGTAAAGTTGTTGCGCTTCCATTCCTGTCGCTGCGGTCATCATGCATCGAATCATGGGAAAACTCCGTCATTTGCCTGATTATCGTTCATATCTTCGGGGTCGACCGCTTCCGTTCCCGTTCAGGGCCTGTCTAGCCGACCTTACCTACCTGATTCACCGACTTTTCAAGCGTCTCATCCTGCGCGTGAAGCGCTTTCTGATCCGCCTCGAACATGCGATACGATGCGATCATCGTCACCATATTCCGGATCATGTCGACATTTGAACCTTCCAGATAGCCCTGACGAACCGAATAACCCTTTGATTGTCGTTGGGGGTTGTCCGGAAGAAGCGGTCTGAATCGCCCTTCACCGCACCGCTGCATCCGATAAGGTTTGTCGAAATCGACCACCTTGAGAACACCTTTGACCTCTCCTCCCTGCAAAACCTCCCCGTTCTCCGTCAC
>CAZGVZ010000342.1:0-4010 GCA_964529145.1 uncultured Fibrobacteraceae bacterium
TTCCCTGATCTCTTCCTTGATGCGCGCGAAACTGTCCGGCGAGACGCCCGCGACGACCGAACGGATGTCACGAACCGACGGGGGAAACTGATGGATCGCCTCGGCGCCTTTCCGGGTCATGTTCTCGTGAAACGCGCGGACCGACAGTGAGGAAACCTCGCTCCCGGTGGAAAGCGCGGGATTCGTCTGGATATAGCGGCCGTTTCCGTCCGTTTTGAGAAATCCCTTATCAAGCAGAAACTTCATCGCCCGTTCAGCTTCCGATTTCCTGATGGGCGGAATCAGCATCCTCGCCAACGCCCGGAAATCGTCGTTCCACTCGGCGCAGCAGGCAAGTTCCCGTATTACCGGATAATACCAGGTGGAGAAATACTCATACAGGTCAAGGGGTACGATCTGCTGCGTGACCCTGCGCCGCAGCCCTCTTAACCGCTCGAGGGCCTGCATCTTCTCCAGGTCGTTCTCGGTCTGGTTGAAATGGACGAGCGTGCGGAAATAAGCTGCGTCGTCCCCTGAGAGCCCCAGCCCCCTGATGAACGATTCGGTGCTCCTTTCCGTCAAGTTGCGAACTCCTTCCACAACCTCCTTGAACAGGGCCGTGGAATTTATTCCCGCCCTGCGACAGAAGTAGCGGTATGAAAAGAAGCGGTGCCGCTTCTTCTGTTCGTCATAGTAATCTTCGAGGAATTTGCGGTAGTCGGTATAGAATTCGATTCGTTCCATACCGTTAATGTACGATGGAATAGGAGGAGTCGCAACTGGTCATATTGAGTTTTCGTTCTCATTTTGAGAACGGACAAGGCTGTTTAAACATAATATTCAATATTTTTCAAAATTCAAAAAGGATTTTTGAGAACAATTCTCCTCTCCGGGAACAGTATGCGGGACCCCCTGCCCCACAGGTTTCGTGGCAACTAATAATCTCGACCGGCGCATACTATATTTTCGATAACCGTTTCGGCGTACTACCGTTTCACGACCGCATACATCATTCGGAGTCCATGATGAGATTGACCGGCCGGACCGTGTTTTTCATTGTGTTTGTCTCCATTTCCGGAATTGCCGCATCGAGTCCGGTGGGTTCGATCACCGGCACGGTATACGACGCGGATTCCTACGAAAAGATAGCCGGCGCGGTCGTTTCCGTGGGCGATTCTCCTCACAGGGCGAATACCGACAGCACCGGCCGCTTCACGGTTTCCGCCGTCGCGCCGGGGACCTACACGGTCGAAGCGCGCAAGGAAGGATACTCCGCGCTTTCCCGTTACTCGGTGGTGGTCAATCCGAACGCGCGCGTGTCCGTCGATTTCCCCCTTGGCGCACTCGTGCGGAATCTTGACAAAATGGTGGTAACGTACCTTCCAATTCCTGGAGCGGTGGGATTCCAAAGGACGAAAACCGTTCATCCGTTTCAGGAGGTTCATCATGAAGCCGTTCGTCGTCACGGTTCCCGTTCCGCCCGATAACTATTCCTATCTCCTTGGTGTCGGAAAGGATGCCGCGGTGATCGATCCTTCGGGCGCCGAGGCGGTCACTGCAGCGCTTAAGGAGCGCGGCCTCACGCTCCGATCGATCCTGGCGACCCATCATCATGGCGATCACACGGCCGGTATCGCTCCTTTAAAAGAGGAGACCGGAGCGATGGTATACGGCGGTGACACACGTATTCCGCTGGTGGACAGGATTCTCGGAGACGAGGAGATTATTGACGTTGGAGATTGCGTGGTTCGTGCGCTCGCCATGCCCGGACACACCCGTCATCAGGTCGCCTACCATCTGCCGGATCATGACATTGTATTTACAGGAGATACACTTTTCGGCGCGGGATGCGGAAGGATATTCGAGGGCCCGCCCGATCGGTTGTACCACTCGCTAATGAAGCTTTCCTCTCTTCCCGGTAACACCCTGGTCTACTTCGGGCATGAATACACGCTCGAAAACCTGGAATTCGCGGCTGCGGTGGAGCCCGAAAACGAAGAGGTCAGGCAGCGCCTCGATGAGGTCAGGGAACTTCGTTCACGGAACGTCTGCACCACTCCTTCCACCATTTCACTTGAAAAAAGGACCAACCCGTTTCTGCGGGAGCATTCGATGGCGATTCGTACCCGCCTGAAGATGACCGGCCGTTCTCCCGTTGCGGTCTTCGAGGAACTCAGAAACCGGAAGAACCGGTGGTAAGAGAGACGTTCGCGCACTTCTTCAACGCGCTCGCGGTGACCGCCTACAGAAAAAAAAAGCTGAGTTCGACGCCGGATCATCCGGCTCGCAATGTACGTCGCAGGGCGCCGCTTCCCGTTCGTCACTCCGTATTCCATGAGCCGATGCGCAGTCAACCACAACCGCCTGTGCAGGGGCACGCCATGACGTGTCCCTGTGCAAACGGAAAACAAGAAGAACGCATCGCATTCCAATGTGCCGTCTACTCCACCGGCGGAGCCGATGGCTTCCCGTCTTGAATCCCTGGAAGGTTTTTTTACAGATGCGTTACCGCGCGGTAAAAATCAATAGAGCGTGATCCTGCGCGCGACTGAATGCCCTTTTTGCCGGACAACCGCCATGTATTGCCCTGTGGCGAGCCCGGTGCAGTCGATTTCATGAGATGATTCGCGCATCTCGGAACTGAGCGAGATCCTTCCGCGGATATCGAGCAGAAGGACGTTCGCGGGCATTGCCGTGCTTCGATCAACAAGAAGCTTTCTACCTCTGAGCCTCATAGACACCACATCACCCGTGACTCCAGGCGGAGCGATGCGACGCACCGGAACGTTTTCCGGACGCGGTACTATGGAAAGCGACAGGTTGTCTTCGGTTCCCGACTCGTATTCACTCCATGATGAACCCTCTTTATTGAAATCCGAAACCACGGTCACCGCCGACCCTTTTTTGTACCTTACGTTGTCGACGTACACCGTTCCCCTGAACCCGGCCGCGGAATTGGTATAGAACTGAATCACCAGCTGCCGGATGTCGGCAGGATTCATTGGCGAGCCATCGACCGAGGAGGCGAAAGAGGAGACCGGCACCGCATAGGTCAACCATGTTCCCGCGGATGCCGGCTCGGTGGTGACGCTTGACGGGCACCAGAGCCAGTCACCCGTAGATTTCACGACCATTCCGACAGTGAGGCCGGTCGAAGAACCGGGCGGCAGATACAGGTCGACGAGCATGCTGTCGACATCCGTGAAGTCGAAGGTACCGTTGAGTTCCGCTTCGGGATATGTTTCGGGCGGCAGGTCGAGTGTCGCCGCCATTGCCAGGTCACCGGTAAGTTCGGTGATCGTGACCTCCTTGATCATGATGTCGGCTTTATGCGCATTGAACAGCGCCTCGAGCGCGGGCGCGGTCGTCTCGTAGGTGCCGAAGAAGGTATCCGCTTCGGTCATCGCCCAGCTTGGTACCGCTCGATTTTCCGATTGTGCTCGTACTCCAGCTCTTTGCCGGAAACTCTCCGATCAGCACGGGTCGATCCATGCCCCACTTGGTTGCCGGATTATGAAATGGAGAGAGGCTCTGCTCCTGCCATTCCGGATAGTAGTGCGCCATGTAGAAATCCAGGTACCCGTCCTGGTCGCCGCCCGCGGCTTTGAGCTTGGCGTCGCTGTACTCTCCTACATACGAATAGGAGGCGATACCGGTGGAAACCATCTTTTTACTGTTCCGGTGCACGAATCCGGCGATCCGGTTGGTGATGCGCAGAATATCGTTCTGGGTGATCTTTTTCGTGACATGGGACCAGTTCGCCGATGCGAGCATGCCTTCGGGTTCGTTGAACACCTCCCAGCACATGACCGCGGGATGACTTCCCACACTGTCGAGGATCGGCTTGAGGCCGTTGGTGAGATAGGTGGCGATCTTAGAGGTATCGGTGAAAAATTTATAATTGTTCTCGAGATTATAGGAACTGTATTCCGATTTCGTCCCGGGGACCAGCATATCGAAGGAAAAGAGGCAAAGGTCGAGGACGACGCCGTATGTATACGCGGTATCGAGTGCCGCCCTGAGATTCTTGA
>CAZGVZ010000342.1:4066-5220 GCA_964529145.1 uncultured Fibrobacteraceae bacterium
CCCGGTCACCGCGCCGGTCGCGTCGATCTTCGGGCAGTTCGATGCGTCGGTATGGAGCCACCAGCGCAGGGCATTGCCGCCGGCCTTGCGAATGAGCCTTATTTTTCCTGTGAATGAATTGATATCCATCGATTTGTCGCCCACGTCTCCGCCGAAACCGATCCAGGCAAGGTTCATCCCTGAAACGAACAAATTCTGTCCGTTGATGACGAGCCGGTTCCCGGACATCGAATCCTGGACCGTTTGCGCTGGTACCGCGGCGATTAGGCAGGTGTGTACGGCGATGATGAAGATGCAACTCATGGGAAATCTCGTGTGCATATCGTTTCTCTCTCCGGGTAAAAAGTGAAATATCCGTCCCGCTGCTATTGAACCGTCTTCTTCATGAATATACCCTGGTGCGCCGGTCGCGCGTTACATTGATGGTACCCCGCCTGCGCGACGGACGACTCACGGGAGTTCCGCCTGGTGAGTGTCTGTCCGGAAATCATTCCTGTGACCGGCAGTGCAGAGTGGCAATCATGGGTAGTACATAGCGAGCCGTTACAACCGGGTGTTCGGACAGTCACCAATTAGTGGCGGTTTGACGATCCAGCGTTTGATGGCGGCATAAAGTACAGTACAGTTCAATTATATGAAATAGGCGGAAACGATGTTTCAGGAGTGCCGCCCCGTTTCGATCCCGACCGGCGGACGCATGGTCCTCGGTGGTCATCGGTTTTGGGGTCGGGATATGGCAGCTTTGTTCGCCGTTTTCCGGTGGGCCGGTTTGTTTCCCCGGAAAGGTGTGGCCACCGCGAGCCGCCTGCCGATATGTTTGAACAGCCTGCGCCATGTTTCGGAGGTCGCGGCGAACCCGACCGTTGATTCGGCTGTAAACTCCCCGCAGCTAACCGGCTCGTTCACGAGATAGTCCCATATTATGTATTGCACGTTTCCACCGATAGTCGAGGGCGATCCTCCCGGGAGGTTCAGGAATCCTCCACCTGGCGGGTTTGGAATTGGCGGTACCCCCGGGGTCATCCCGGAAAAACAGATAGTCGTGTTCGATTTTCCCGGGGAGCTGTGGAAGCCTCCGCCCGCCAGGTTTGAAATTGACGGTCCCCCCGGAGCCATTCCAAAAAACCACGATCTTTCGCTCGAACCTATATCCC
>CAZGVZ010000343.1:0-5211 GCA_964529145.1 uncultured Fibrobacteraceae bacterium
TAATTAAATTATATATTATTTAAATTTAAAGTTTGTTTGATATCTTTTTATCCAGTGAAAATGGGTGTTAAATTCAACATTCGATCGGTTTTATTAATGACTGTACGGCAAAAATGTGCGATTTTTATAAGAGACACTCTTTCAATCAAAATAAGATCTTACCGAAACGGTTTTCAATATAATCCCTTTGGGTCGGAGTGTCAACAGACGGGATATGAAAACGAGAATTCGACCCGCCGTATGAAAAGAAGAGCACACCCGGAGAATCAAGGACGGTTCTGGAGCAGGTACACGAGATCGAGGAGACCGAGAGCATCCATTAAATGAACGTGTTTTGCGGTTATTGCAACTATATTAGGAAGGGGCGAAATTCCGTCAATGTAAGGGGATAGGAATAATCACGCGGATAGTAATATCGAACGCGGTATATACATCATTTATGTTAAACGGTTATGGGAGTCACGATGAATTTTCACATGATAGTGGGCGTAAGTGCCCTGATTGCCTGCATGGGATCGGCCGGCCCGGTTTCGGCGGCTACCGCGGTTGAACGGCACGGGTGGTTGAGAACTGAGGGACCGTACCTCCTCAACGAAAAAGGTAACATCGTTCAACTGAAAGGATTGAGCTTTTACTGGTCCAACCCCTCCTGGAACGGCTGGAGTTATTATAATGAATCAACGGTCGATGCATTGGTGGACCAGTGGAAATGCACCGTCCTTCGCGCGGCGTACGACCGGGACGGAGGAAACAACAACGGCTGGGACGGCGTGCAGCGGGTCATAAACCAGGCGATCAAAAAAGGCATTTACGTCATTATCGACTGGCACTCCCATACCGCGCATGAACAGGAGGGTGCGGCGGTCCAGTTTTTTAAGGAACAGGCGCAGGCATATAAAAACACTCCGAACGTCATATTCGAACCCTACAACGAACCCAAGAATGCGGGCGGCTCTTCCGGCGGAACGCAGACCGCGGCGGTAACTACCTGGGGCGCAATAAAACCTTACCTACAGAACGTGACCCAGGCAATCCGTGATGCGGGATCGAAAAATCTGGTAGTTGTCGGAACCCCATATTACTGTCAGTTCGTCGATATCGCGGCGAGCTCCCCGCTCAGGGATAAAAGCGGCAAACCGTTCACGAATCTCGCCTATTCGTTTCATTTTTACGCGGCGAGCCATGGACCCGAAGCCTACTACGTGAAGCAGGGCCAGATCTCCGAGGGGTCGGGAGGCATGGAGTCGGAATATCTCATGGGCGGTTTGAGCAGAGTCCCGATATTCGTGACCGAGTGGGGAACGACCCATTCGAACGGCGGTCAGGATGGGATGAACTACATAGATGGGACCAATACCGACTGGTGGTTCGAACGGTTCATCAACGGACCGTACCACCTGAGCTGGTGCAACTGGTCCGCATCCTCTTTCGAGGCGTCGAGCGCGTTTTCCGGCGGTACCAACCCCAGCGCTTCGGGGCAGATCGCGAAAAAATATCTCAACGACACCGAAGACGAGTTCGAACCTCCTTCGAAGGCTGGGAACCCGGGACCTTTCGGAGAGACCGTCACCTCGATGCCCGCTACAAAACCCGCAGCGAAGTACAACCGCTACTACGGGGCGTATGTATCCGCCGCACCGATTCCATATACAAGCAGAGATCGAATCGACCCCCGTACCGCGGCAGACAGTTGCCTCAAAGTGCTCGGGGGTGCCAATGGTGACTGGGTCTCCTACTACCTGAAATCTTCGGCGGGATCCAAACTACTGATTGTCCGCTGCCTCGCGAAACAGGGGAGCGGAAGCATGGAGGTCTTCCTTGGCAATAAAAACGTCGGAACAATCGACATCGAGAAGGGCAACGACTGGGTCTGCAAGGAGCTGACGATCGACGCGGCTGCCGGAACCGACACTCTCAAATTCGTGATTACCAACGCGCTCGAAAACGGATTTTTCGTCGAGTGGTTCGAGATGGGCGACAAGAACACCTGCCTTACCACTGTGGTGGCCTCACGCGGGCAGCGTACGCAGCGGCAGGCCGAAGTGACGCGCTTCGGCAGCACTCTTGCCGTATCTCTGCCACCGAGGCATGGGTACTCGCTGTTCCGCCTGATGAGCGCCGACGGACGCGCGGTCAGGCGCGGCGTAATCGTAGGTGACCGGACCAACCTCACCATCGCGGATCTGCCGTGCGGCATGTGGCTTCTGGAGCTCGGAGGTCGCGCCGGCAGAAAGATGTTTCGCGTGATGGTGAGTGGAAACTGACATTTATTTATACTTAATATAAACCCGATTCCGCCTGAGGCGGTAAGTGTGTGGAGAGGACGCATCCATGAATAAGGTACTGATTTTGTTGATGACCGTGACCCTTACGGCAACGGTATCAGCCCAGAACCTCGGTACGCTGCACGATCTGGTCATCAAGTTCTACTGTCATCAGCGCGCAGGGCTCAAGACCGGGTCATCGGGAAACTGCAACGGCCAGGACGCCTACAACAACGACAATTATAATGGTAAACCTCTTGACGGCGGCTGGTACGACGCGGGGGATTACATCAAGTTCGGCATGCCGCTCGGCTATACGGTTTATTGCCTCCTGAAAGGGTACGACCTCTTTCCGAGCGCCTATACAAAAACCGGCGGAATCCCCAACGTTCTCACGGAAGTGAAGTATGCCACCGATTACCTGCAGAAGGCGGTTATTGACGAAAATACGATCATCCTGGATGTCGGCAAGGCCCAGGACGAGCATCAGGTGTGGGGCGTGTACTCGGGGAACCGGACGATCTACACCTGCTCCGGAGCCGACATCCCGGCGGTGTACGCCGCATGTCTGGCGCTCATGTCCACGCTCTACCGGCCCATCGATTCCGGCTATGCCGACAAATGCCTCGAAAAGGCGATCACCGCGTTCAAGTTCGCGAAGAAGAAGGTCGACGCCGGGGGTGACAACAATCTGTACTGCTCGGCTCAGCAGAAGGACGGGAAATACCTTTACTACTATTATAAACCCGACGGCGGCGACCTGCAGCGGCAGATAAACGACAAGCTGGTGGCTGCCGGAGTGGAGTTGTACCGTGCGACCAACGACGGGGATCCCGCCTACAAGGCGTGGGCGAAAAAGTCGATCGTAGAGATGTATAACTGTATGAGTTACAGTTTTCTCGGTCCGCTCGCCGCGGTCGAAGTGTGGCGACAGGGGCTCGGGGCCGCGGCATCGGTTTCGGAGAATGTCGGCTTCGTCGAGAAGATGGTCCAGACCGACGGAGTGTTCAAAGGTGTGTACAAGAACAGCGGCTGGGGAACCGCACGCGATGTGGGTACCGCGGCATTCGTCTATGCGCTGGGATATATCGCGACCGGAACTGCGACTCTCCGGGAGACCTACCTGAAGCGGGCGAAGGACCATGTCGCCTGGGTGACAGGGACGAACTCCAGGAATCAGTCGTTCGTGGTCGGTTTCAACAGCGGACCATCCAATATCCACTACCGCCCGAAAGCTTCCGGGCCCGCGGGTGGGCTTGTGAGCGGACCCAACGGGGACGGCAACTGGTCCAACGACGGAAGCGCCGAATTCTGTGAAGTTGCGCTCGACTACAACGCCGGCATCACCGGCGCGATCGCGTTCCTCAAGGCTCTCGAGAACGAGGGGGACGCGGTCAAGGTCAGCACCGCGTTCTCGGCGGAACCTTCCGGCGACATCGATTTCACCAGCAAGAGTGTGACATTCAAGGCGGGCTTCTCGAAAACGGTGAACTGGACCATAAAGATCTCGGGCGGGTTCGGTTCGAAGACGCTGAGCGGCAATGGAACGAGCGTCAGCGCGGTATGGGACGGCAGCGCGGACAACGGGTTGTTCCTGAGCGGGGAGAACGCGGCTGCGCAGATTTCGATCGATGGTAGCATAATCGCATACGATATCCTTAAAGCGCGGGCGCTTTCGCTCTACATCGCTAAGTCGAAAAAGCCCGAACCCATAGCCACGGACATCAAGGTCGACGATTTTGAGGACAGCGACTCGTCAAATCTGGTCAGTGGAACATGGACGCCTTTCGGTACCCAGACCACCTTCTCCGCGAAAACAAACATACGATTTTCCGATGTCGAAGGCACGAAAGGGCTCCAGATCACAGGCACAGTTTCAACCGGGGAACATACAAGCTACGCTGGAGCGAAGACCACATTCAACGCGACGGGAACCGCGGTTCCCGTCGGGCAGATCAAGTCCGTAGTGTTCGACATGAAAGCGTCAAAGGAGGCGCTCGTGAGCATCGAGCTCGAACAGCCTTCCATTTCCGACAGTGCCTATTATGCGAAAACGGTGCCGCTCACCACGTCGATGAACACCTATCGGCTGCCGATCACGGATTTCAGGCAGCCCGACTGGAAGGGCGCCGAAAAACCGCTCGATCTTAATGCCATCGCGGCGCTCCGTTTCACGGTGTACGACTCGACAGGGAGAATCGACCTTTATCTTGACAACGTGTTCGTGGACGGGCTGGAAGTGGGGACTACGGTGATCAGTCCGGCGCGTCCTGTTCCAGCATCGTTCAGGCCGGTGATCGCGAACGGAACACTCCGGTACACCATGCCGCTTTTCGACATCGGTCCGCTTAGGTGCACTGTATACGACATAGCCGGGAAGGTGGTAATGAGAAGATCGATCGCCGCGCACGCTGGAGAGCGAATGAACCTGTCGCTGTCGCACCTTCCTCCGGGAACCTACACGATCTCGCATTCGTTGGACGGCAGCCCGGCAGGCGCCGGTGTGCGGTTTACGAAAGTAAGGTAACACCCGGCAGGCCGGTGCATCATATCCTGAAAGCGAGTTTAAAAGGCGCCGGTGAGCGGGCGCCTTTTCGTGTTTCATGTTTAACTGGAGTTGACGCCGACCAGGGTATATTGATGGCTTTATAATTGACAGCACAAACACCGGAAGAATTGAATGTCGATGGCAAAGACATTTGACGAACGAAGAGAATAGTGAAAAAGTCGTCCGCTGTGTGCACCCAAATATGAGAGAACATATAACCGATTGATGAATGTCGTGAAATCGGAAAACGATTCCTGCAGGGGTGGATCCGACCCTGTAGGAATTTGCAGAAGAATATGAGGGCACTCGTTTTTCATTCCGGCCGGCTGCAAAGGCCGCAAGCTTAGATGCGTACGGCGGCCATATTTTCAACAATATGACCTTCTATAGCATTTGGCC
>CAZGVZ010000344.1:0-5188 GCA_964529145.1 uncultured Fibrobacteraceae bacterium
TCAACAATATCGCCGCGGCTTTTCCCTCAGCACGCGTCAGGTTGTAGCGCGCGATCGCCTCCGGGGAAGGGTGTTGGCTGATCATAAAACGATCCGCATTGCACCGGTGCATGATTTCCAGGTCCAGGGTGATCCCCGGGTCTCCATCGAACCCGTTTCCCAGGAAAAGGGGTATCGCACCCGTTTCCTGGTGCCCGGTAAAGTGGTGCTCCATCCAGTAGACGACGTTCTCTTCTTCCGACAGGTCCGATTCCAGGTGAAGCCTGCCGCGCTGGTCGACGTAGCAGTCGAATGCAACGGGTATCCTGTTGTAAACGACAAGACCCTTTCGCGCGATGCCGAACCTCCCGGGTGGATTGACAAACCAGTAATAGACCGCGGCGATGACGACAAGGGCGACGAGCTTATGATTCAATAACCACGACATGCATAAATTATACTTTCAGGAAGTGCGGGAATCATCAATAAAAGGGGACAGCTTTGCGCGGGACGAAGGGTTCTGGAACAGCTTTCTGAGCGAACGATCCCTGATGAGCCGCACGCGTTCCCTGGTCAGCTTGAGTTCCTTGCCGATCTCTTCAAGAGTAAACTGACGCGAGAAATTCAGGCCGTAATACATGCGCAGGATACGTTCCTCCCTGCTCGTGATGTTTTGAAGGACACCGTCGAGCACCGACCCGAGCTCCTTTCGCTCGCTTTCCCCGTCCTGATCGGGATCTTCTCCAAGAATATCCTGAAGAGTGGTTGAGCTGTTCTCGTCCTGGCTGTTGTTGGTGAGAGGAGCATCGAGGGAAATACCCCGCAACTTCTCCATTATTTCGACGATTTCGGTCTCGTGATCGCAGAATGGAGCCATGGTGATGGTTTTTTCGAAATTGCCGAGATTGCGATCGAGCGCCTGCTTGAATTTGTTTATGAGGGCTATTTTGTTGGGGGGGATCCGGACCGTTCCTGCCTGTTCGAAAAGCGCTTTCTGGATGGACTGTCTGATCCACCACACCGCATAGGAAATGAACTTCACGTTCATGGACATATCGAACCTTTTTGCGGCTTTCAAAAGGCCCACGTTTCCTTCGTTGATCAGTTCGAGATAACTGAGACCCCTGCCCCGATAACGGCGGGCGACACTGACGACGAATCGAAGATTGGCGGTGATCAACTGATTGATCGCACCATCCTCGTTCTGTTGAACACGTAAAACCAATTCCCGCTCCTGAGGTTCGGTGAGAACCCGGTAGCGATTGATATCACGAAAGTAGAGCGTTTCTGCTTTGGTCGACATAATATGTTTAAACGTTTTAATTCAAGCGTACGATTCTTTTATAAAAAAATTACATCAATAATAAGCACTGGCGCCAGTAGAAAGTGAAAATGGTGCGTTTCATGGTCATATGGGCACATAGATGGTTTTCATTACTTACTGGTGCGGTAAGGCATTCGTTAAAAAAGATCCTTCCAAGTATTTTATAACGAGGAAATCACGGCTGGAATGCAATGCATCCTTTTTGTTTTCCGCGGGCTGTTGTCCGCTCCAAATGAGCTACCATCTAAATGGCGGTGGTTTTTTTGATTCAGATGAACCATGTTCTGCCGGTGAACAGAATGCCGGGTTTGACCCCGAATCGTCCGGTTAGAGTCAACATGAGTCGTTTTCAGGATAAAGATCAAACCAGCAGGTTCCGGGATGGCCGGGCGATAACGATCAGTCCGGAACTGCTGACGAAGAATCTCTCTTTATCCTTTTCAGGGTCAAATCCGATCCGGTCGCCTGGTTCGATCTTAACTCCACGGTCGATAATCGCTTTTCTTATATGGGCATTCGCCCCGACCTCCACATCGGGAAACAGTATCGAGTCCTCGATCTGGGCGAGACTGTGTACTCTGATGCCGCGAGAGAGCACCGAGCGTATCACACGACCGCCGCTGATAATGCAACCGCCCGACACGATGGAATCCAGAGCTTCGCCTTTGCGCTTCTCTTCACCTTCGCCGTCAAACACGAACTTTGCCGGCGGCGATTGCGCGGGAGCGGTCCGGATCGGCCATAACTCATTATAAAGATTAATTTCCGGAACCACCTCACGAAGCGTCATGTTAGCTGCATAGTACGTTTCGAGAGTACCGACATCTTCCCAGTACAGGCTCTGTTCCGCTGTATCGCCTGGTATGCTGTTGTGAGAAAAATCGTAGACATAGATCGGGTAATCGGGGTAGATCTTGGGGATCACATCCTTGCCGAAATCATGGGAGGAGCCCGCAATCGAGGCGTCGTTGAAAAGCTCCCGGACAAGGAATTTCCTGTTGAAAATATAATTGCCCATTGAAACCAGCGCCATTTTCGGATTCCCCGGCATCGGCTTCGGGTGTTTGGGCTTTTCCTCGAAACCTATCATTCTTCCAGTCTGGTCTATTTCGATAATTCCGAAACCGGATGCATCCTGGATGGGCCGGGGGATGGCCGCAATTGTCGCGACGGCTCCTACCTGCCGATGGAAATTCAGCATCTGGGCGATATCCATTTTGTAAATATGGTCGGCTCCGAATACGGCGATATAATCGGGATTCTCGTCCTCGATCAGGTTGATGTTCTGGAAAACCGCGTCGGCTGTGCCCTGGTACCATTTCTTGCCGGTTCTCATCTGCGCCGGAACGGGATCGATATACTGCCCAAGCATCCGGTTGAGATTCCATCCGGTGGTGAGGTGCTTTATGAGTGAGTCGGATTTGAATTGGGTGAGTACCTTGATTTTGAAAATGCCTGAATTGATAAAATTGTTGAGCACAAAATCGATGATTCGATATTTTCCGCCAAAGTAGACTGCAGGTTTCGCACGCTCCTGTGTCAGGCAGTAGAGACGCGATCCTTCTCCGCCTGCCATGATCATGCCTAAAACATTCGGGTATCCGACGCTGTGTTGGAATTGCATAAGGCTCTCTTGATTTGAATCGGTTAATGGGCAAAGAAAATGTCAGTAATTATCTCATTGAAATGCCGAATACGCAAGTCATATGAATCCAGTGATGTAAGCTGCGATTCGGATACGAAGGGACACAGAACGGTGCGGACAGACCCATGGAACAGGTATAGCCGATTCCGGAATACCGCTAAAGAAAACGAATCGAGAAAGAAATGCAGAACTCAGTAACATTCGCCCGGTGAAGTGCACCTTCAGAAAACTCCTCGAGGGCGCTTGAATAACGTTCCCGCTGCAGCCGGCTGTAAAGTCAGTCCGCGGGGGGCTCACCTTTCCCTGCCGTGCTGTTTTTATATCGTTAACGGAAGGAATGGACCTTTCATCCGATTTCGCTGCACACGCGAACCATGAGATATGCGCTCCCAATAAATATAGTTTTTTCCCCGGTGCCGGTCAAAGCCGTAAGGCCTATTTGACTCGCGCATGCGCAGGAACGAATTTATTTACTGAGGTTCCCGACCGGCAACATCGCGGGAGCCTGGCCGCGCGATTTGGCTGAACGCGCAGAGTGCCTGGGATCGAGAGAGATTCCCGAGCCGGCGGCCGTTATCCTCAGGACACGGTTTCACTGACGTTTTTCGAACGGTAGTGCTTCAACTATGCATCGATTATTATTTCATGCCTCGATTCTTCTTACCTTCGCCTTTTCCTGCGGCGCCAAGGATGCTGCCGATTCACTCAGGAAAACACAGGTGATCGTGATTCCGGTCGAAGGCACGGTAAATACCGCTATGGCGGCTTTCATCTCCCGCTCCATAAACGGTGGATGTCATGATTCCGGGTGCGTATTCATACTCGAAATGGATACGTATGGAGGTGAAGTGGATGCCGCATTCCGGATTGTCGACACACTCGTCGCTGTCCGCAAAGGAACCACGATAGCCTATGTCAAAACAAAGGCGATCAGCGCGGGCGCACTGATCGCCCTGGCATGCGATAAATTGGTGATGAAAAAGAGCACGACCATCGGAGACGTCGCCCCGTTGATGGTCTCAAACGAAGGTCCCACTATGCTCGGAGAGAAGTTCCAGTCTCCGATCAGGGCCAAATTCCGTACCCTTGCACGAAGGAATGGCTACCCGGAGGCGCTTACCGAATCGATGGTTTCGGCAAGGTCGGCCATCTATAAAGTGCAGTTCCCGGATACCGTGCTGTATCTCGATTCCACCGGTCTGGCGGATCTATCAACCAAAACGAAGAAATCCATCGTAAAGACCACTACAGTCGTGCAACCGGGTGAACTGCTGACCATGGACGATGCGGAAGCCCACGAGTTCGGCTTTTCGAAAGGCAGTGTCGGATCTTTCGAGGAGATGCTCGGCCTCGTGGGTCTAGAAGGGGCGAAAGTGACCAGAATAGAGCGGAACTGGTCGGAAATCCTGGTGGGCTTCATCGCGATGATCGCTCCCGTACTGATGATGATCGGATTCGCGGCACTTTATATCGAGCTGCGGACACCGGGATTCGGTGCTCCGGGTGTGATCGGAATTATCTGCCTCGCCGCGGTGTTCCTTAGTCAGCACATGGTTGGATTGGCCGATTATACGGAACTGCTGCTTTTCGTGATCGGATCCATCCTTCTCGCGATTGAGGTTTTCGTACTGCCGGGATTCGGAATCGCCGGATTCGCCGGAATCGCGACCATGCTGATCGCCATGGTGCTGTCACTTCAGGATTTCGTGCTTCCGCGACCCGAGTTCCCCTGGGAACGGGAGATACTCATTCGGAATATCATTCTTTCCGGAGGTAGCCTTCTGGGCGCGGTTGTGATCATCGTATTGTTTTTCCGGTTTGCCTTTCCCCGTCTCGGGGCTATCGTCAGCGGCCCGTATCTCGCCGCCACTCTGGGGGATGCTCACGCTTCGGACGGCCATGATGCCGAGCGGGTCGAAACCGGAGAGAACGGTGTGGCCGTTACACCCCTGAGGCCGGCGGGGAAGGCCGAATTCGGCAGCAGGCTTCTGGACGTAGTCGCGGAAGGCACGTTTATCGAGAAGGGGGAATCGGTCACGGTGATCGAGATCGCCGGAAACCGTGTCGTGGTAACGAAAAAGGAGGAAACGTAGTGCTACAAGGGCTTCTCATCCCCCTGCTGCTCCAGTTGCTGGGAGTGGTAGTGGTGATTGCGGAATTTATACTCCCGTCAATGGGACTTCTCACCGTCGCGGCCCTGGGGCTCTTCGGGTATTCCCTTTACCTCGTATTCTCGAATG
>CAZGVZ010000345.1:0-2524 GCA_964529145.1 uncultured Fibrobacteraceae bacterium
TACAGAACAATTTCAAACCGGCAGAATTATAGCAGTATCAGATCGGCAGCCGCACATGGGAGCAGTGGTTCGAGAAATTCGAGGCGAAAAAGTTCTCTTTCCTCTGCAGGATAAAGGACCTCAATGGAGAAGAGAGCAGATATTACAGGCTCATGGGCCGCGCGGAAATGGAACCCGGGCATAAAGTGACGGAAGAAGAAAGCAGCGGGGCGAAAGATTGACAGTATTAAAGAACGAATGTAAAGACAGTCCCTTTTAAGCGCAGGGTGTATGGAGCTTCTGCTCCGTACCAGAGCCGGGAAAACGCCTGCATTCATCAGACATACTGCTGTGCCACCAACTCCGAAAAACTTTTCCAGCTGTTCTTTTCTCGCGCTTCCCTGGTTTCCGCGACAAGCGTATGCCATCTTTCCGCAGAAGTACATTCCACGATTTTCTCCGCCAGATCACGGCTGTCGCCGGTTTTGAACAGGATGCCTCCCCGGTAATGGTCGACGATTTCCCTGAATGCCGGCAGGTCGGAAGCGATGTAGGGCACGCCATGTCCGATCGTCGTCATGAGCGCCGCGCTGTGGGTCAGGTACAGGTAGGGCAATACGGTGAATCCGACACGATACATTAGACGCGAGACGGCTGTATCGTCGAGAAATCCCAGAAATGAGACCCTGTTTTCCAGTCCCCGCTTCCGTACCTCGTCCCTCAGGTTTTCGGTATACGACTCACAACCGACAGCTGGAGCGCCGACGATCGAGCAATGCATGGCTTCAGGAAGTTTTTCCATCGCGGCCAGCAACACCTCGATACCTTTTTTCGGAGTGATTCTTCCGAAAAAGAGGCCATGATCGAGATCAGGCGCTTCACCGTTCCGTTTTTCGAAGACCGGGTACACAGGAAAAGAGAGCACCCTTATTTTTTCCGCAGCGACGCCGATCGACGACAGCTCCAATCGCTGCATCACGGTATGCACAACCACACGATCGGCGAAATTATGCGTCATTTTTTCGAATGTATAGTATAGCGCCCGCGCGATTCTCGGCAGATGTTTTCCATAGGTCGAAGGAAATTCATGTGAGGTGATTATGAAACGCTTTTTCCTGTTCCGGAGAAGCCCGTAGAGCAATATGAGCGGTCCCGAACCCGTCGGTGTATAATGGACATGCACCACGGATTCCGGGCAAAAGAGCAAAGACAACCATTTCAGCGAACTGATTTTATCCTTGAGGAAATACATTCGTGTAGTGGAAACGGAAAAGCCCTGTCCGCGCAACTCGTCGAGCAGGAAGCCGACATACTGTGAAATGCCTTCGCCGTGTGTAGGGTGGGTGCTCACCATGCGAACCGGAGGTTTTGTTTTATTGTCAATCACTTTTTTTCCCTCGAACAGCTACTGCCGCAGTGTGCCCCCATTCCCGGATGACCGGTATGGTCGCCTTGAAGAACGCGGAAGCATCGTGAAGCAAACCCTGTTCCCGGCGGGATTCCGGCAGCGCCGGAAGCGCGCACGATTATTGCCCGGGGGAGGTGACGACCGTCGCCGAACCCGAAGCGGAAGTAATGACATCAAATGATTTCGATTTCCGGAAGCGGGAAGATGAACTTGCCCCCGCCGGCGCGGAACTCCTTTTCGCGCGAAAGTATGCCATCCTTGAAATGCCATGGCAACACGAACAAATAATCAGGTCGCATCTTCTTTGCGTCGGTTTCGGAAACGATCGGGATATGGGTTCCCGGGGTAAACGAACCGAACTTGTCTTTATTGACCTCGGCGATACAGGGGATATGCTCGCTCGTCAAATTACAGAATTGGAGCAGTACATTGCCCTTGGTGCTCGCACCGTACCCGATAATTTTTTTCCCGTCCGCGGTCAGAGCCTCGATGAGATCGACAAGGTTCCTCCGGTGTCTGAACACGCGCTCCTCGAAATCCCGGTAGGGCCGGGGCGTTTCCAGCCCCATGTCATCCTCCTGCTTGAGCAGCCACCGGATGATCGGACCGTTTTCGGTATAACGGGCGTCTTTCCGGCACGCGGTCACGGCAAAACTGCCGCCGTTGATGGCGTTCATCTGAACGTCGATGACTTTCATGCCGCACTGCTCGACCAGGTTTTTCACGACTTTGAAGGAATAGAACTCGAGATGCTCGTGGCAGATGGTATCGTAACTGTTCGTCCGGAGCATGCTGGGCATATAACTCTGCTCAAAATGCCAGATGCCGTCATCCGCCAGGCACGCTTCGATATCCCGGGAGAATTTGATGGGGTCCTCCAGATCGTAAAACATGGCTATCGAAGTGATGATCTTCGCCTTTTTTTTCGGGAAACCGCTCTGAAAAACATCTGCGCTGAAAAAATCGGGAATCAGCGTGATGTCAGACGTGTAATACTCCCTGAATTTATTCCCGGTAGGATCGATTCCGACCTTTGTGCAACGGGTTCCGTAGGCTTTCAACGATGTCGCGTCATTACTTCCGATATCTATCACCAGATCCGATTGGCCGAAATCCTCCACGAAAAAGAACTCGCCA
>CAZGVZ010000345.1:2534-5180 GCA_964529145.1 uncultured Fibrobacteraceae bacterium
ATCTATCACCAGATCCGATTCACCAAGACGGACAAGCCGTTCCAGCGTGCGTATCTTCTGCTCGAGATGCTGTACCATCGAGGCATTGAGACCCGACCGGTAGCCGTAATTTTCCCCGTACATCTCTTCCAGACTGTACGATTGTTTCATCTGTAACAGACCGCTGTCGGGACACCAGACGACATCGAGCGGGCCCCTGGTCACCATCCCGGAAACGCTCCTGGGAAAAACGCCGGTCAGATACTGCTCGCCGAGAGACAGGACGGTTATCAGATTCGGACTTTTTCCAATACGGCATTTCGCTATTTCGGTATACATCGCTTATTTCCTCTTCACAAATACCAGTTTTTTTCCGCTTCGACGGCGCTGAACTTCGAAAAACGTCTTTCCTTGAACTGAACGACAAAGTCTTGCGTAATACCCAAAAGACTCATGAGATTCTCCGCCACAATACTGCCGAATTATGATTCACGGCACAGTAATTAGTGTAAAATACGTCCGGGAAGCGTGAAATTGGATAAAAAACGACCGGGAGTTCCTCCTTTAACTCAAACGTTTCGCTATTCGGTCGAAGGCGACGCAGTCGCCGGCTGGGGCCCCACGGTCCTCCCAGCCTCCATGAGTCTTCGATGCATGAACGCGGCTGTCACCAGCACAAGTATCGCCGCTCCGGTAACCAGCAGCATCGATTCGATACGGATTCTCTCCGCCAGAGGACCGAATATCAGCATTCCGGCAGGCATCACCGACGTGAACAGCATTGTATTGACGCTGAAGACCCTTCCCAGATATTCGTTTTCCACGTGCGCCATGACTCCGAGATACAGCTGAAAAGAGAGGACGATGCCGAGCCCCACGGTACAGAGCGCGGACAGAAGGGATGAAACCAGAATGGTTACCACCCGGTTCTTGAATCCGCCCCATATGCTGATGATTCCGCCTCCGATCATCATTCCACCGGAGAAAGCGATTTCGATCGCGGTCAGTCGCCACACATCGCTTCCGAAGGAGCGGGTGACCTGAAGGGGCGTGAGCATCGCCGCAGGCGTGATCAGAAAAAGGTACAATCCAATATAGGAAAAAAACGATACGAGGTAAGGGTGTTCTTTTATATATACGAACCCGAGCTTCATGTCCGTGAAATAATGCCGTTTTTCCTTCAATCCATTGACGTCAGGTGATATTTCAAGAAACAGCAGGAGTATCAGGATCGCCGCGGCTGCGGTAACCACATCGACGAGAAAAACGGTATACAGCGGCCATATGGATACGAGCACGCCGCTGGCCGCAGGGGACAGGATCGAAATCACCGCTTGCATGGTACCCGAAATTCCATTGACGCGGGTAAGATGTTCGACCGGGACCAGCTGGGGAAGGATGGCCCCGACGGCAGGAGTCTGTACCGCGGTTCCGGCCGCACGCAAAGCGGCGACGATCATGACCAATGCAAGGCTCTTCCCGCCTGTCGCGAAAACCGCGGCCAGTATCAGGGTAACCGCTGCGATAAAACCGTCGGAAATCACGATAAGTTTCCTGCGGTCGTACCGGTCCGCCCAGACTCCCCCGAAAGGGGAAAGGAAGAACATCGGCAGAAAACCGCATACGATGTAAACGGTCATCGCCACCCCCGATTTGGTCTCGAGGGTTACATACCAGAAAAGCGCATACTGCACGAGCGACGATCCCAGCAGGGAAAAAGCCTGACTTATCAGGAAGATGAAGGTCTTTTTTTTTCCACATACCCCGTACACTCTCATCAAACAGTTTTCAAAAGGAAGCGGACCGGCACGCTCCAGGCATGCGCCGGACAATACGCCGTACACGTCACGCCCGGTACCTGGCCACGATCCGCTCCGCGCATCGCATCCCGTCGATTGCCGACGACATGATCCCGCCCGCGTATCCGGCGCCCTCACCGCAGGGATAGAGGCCTTTCGCATCGGGGCTGCAAAGCGTTTGGTCGCGAATGATGCGCACGGGCGAGGAGCTGCGCGTCTCGATGCCGGTAAGAAGGCTGTCAGGGTGCGCGAACCCGCCAAGCTTGCGGTCGAGCAGAATTACTCCCTCATGGATGGTGGCCCCGATGATCGCGGGAAAAAGCGGCCGGAGATCGGTATACTTCACTCCGGGTTTGAACGAAGGCTCGACCGCACCGGGTCCGGAGCTCTCTCTCACATCCAGAAAATCCCCCAGCCTCTGGCACGGCGCGTAACCCGATCCGCCGCCCGCGGCGAACGCTGCCGCCTCGAGCGATTCCTGGAATCGAACGCCTGCCAGGACGTCCTGTTCGATAAAGTCGCTGTGATCCACGCCGACGAGGATGGCGCTGTTGGCGTTTGCACCGTCGCGCGCGTAATCGCTCATTCCGTTGGTGACTACCTGCCCCGCCGAGGATGCTCCAGCCACCACGTATCCGCCCGGACACATGCAGAACGTGTAAAGGGAACGTCCGGTGGAAGTGGCCGCGACCAGCCTGTACCCCGCGGCACCAAGCGCGGGGTGGCCGGCAAACCCGCCGTACTGGGCCCTGTCGAGCCACCGCTGCGGGTGCTCGATGCGCACTCCTATGGAAAAGGGCTTCGTGACAAGGGTGACCCCGGCGCGCTTGAGTTCTGCATAGGTATCGCGGGCGCTGTGCCCCACGGC
>CAZGVZ010000346.1:0-5174 GCA_964529145.1 uncultured Fibrobacteraceae bacterium
AGGGTTTGGTTTCGACCCGGACATCGTCGACCGAATGGTGCATTTTCATGAGTCGTTCCACTTCCCTGTGGAATATCTTTTTGCCGCCGGAGTTGGCCATGGTCTCCCTCGATCTCACGAAATGGATGAAGCCCTCATCGTCCCGCAGACCGGTGTCCCCCGTATGAAGCCAGCCGTTCCGGATCTTTTCCTTTGTCGCACCGGGGTCTCCGAAATATCCGCGCATCACGTTCTTTCCCCTGATCACGATTTCGCCCTCGACTCCCTGTGCGGCCGCCGCATTTGTCCCGTCAACGATTCTCACCTCACAACAGCCGAGTTCCTTTCCGACCGAATTAGGCCTGTACCCCGAATGAATCGAGTTCAGGGTGCAGGAAGGCCCCGCCTCGGTCAGGCCGTACCCCTCGCTGACCGGCAGGCCGAAACGTTCAGCGAAACGGCGGCCCACCGTTTCAGGCAGGGCGCATCCTCCGCTCACGGCCATTTTCAAGCCTCTCATCTGCGGGGAGACCGTCCCGGCAGCCTTCGACAACAAATAATACACGACCGGAACCGCCATCAGATGCGTCGCGCCATGGCGCCGGGAAACGACACCTATCGCGGTGGGATTTGTCAGGTTGACACCGCTTTCGATGATGCAGTCGGCTGCGGCGATATGCGGCATGATCATGCCGCACTGCAGCCCGAAGGGGTGGCTCAGCGGAAGCACGGGAAAAAGGACGCTCCCTGCTCCGATCCCGCACGCCTCGTTCGAAGCCCGGCCGCAGCAAAGCAGGTTTTCAGCAGTGAGCATTGCAGCTTTCGCGTATCCATCGTCCGCGGCTGTGAAAAAAACGGTGCAAACCCCCCCGAGGTCTCCCGCCTCCCGGGGCAGAGCCCGTGAATGGAACGGTTCGATTTCCTTCCCGAAATCGAAAACGTCGGTGCCGGGATCAACCCTGATGCACGCTGCGGGCGACAGTTCACGCACCTTCTCCTCGAATTCGATCCGGCCCGTTTCGGGTTCCAATACCACGCAGATTCGGCGCGCCTTCATTATCCCGAAATACGCGCAGACCGTCTTCACGTGATTGCATGCGACAAGAAACACGAATGGCGAGGGGGAACTCAGCGCGGAATCGAGATATCCGGATACCGCGGTGATGCTCTCCCGGAGTTCCCGCGGACCGAAGGTCCTGCTCCCGAAATGAACGTTCCCGAAACGCAGATGATCGACAAGCGTCTCCATTACCACGGATCCCGTCTATTGAGTTAAGGTCCCATGCAGTGCCTGAGACGGGACGCTTTTCATGTAATATCACCCGCGACGGCCTTGTCGATCTCCCGGTAGAATTCGTCCATGGTGGCGACGCCTATGATTCCTATCGGGAGCTCCACCTCCAGCTCCATCTCTATTTGCGCGATAAGGCTGACAAGCTGCATCGAATCGAGGCTGACCCGGCCGCTTATGGGCTCATCGGGACGAATGACGTCAGGATCCATGTCGAAATTCTTCCTGATGATGTCGTGAATTCGTTTCCTGACGTTTTCGTTCATGTGAATCCTTTCTGCGGCGTTTTCAGGAGTGTGAGTCCGGTAGAAATATGCCCATTTTGCATGCGTTTTTCACCATTCCGGAAAGATCGACGGCTCCTGTCTTTCCATCTTTCCGCGTACGCATCGATCGTATCTTCCGAGTAGACCGTGTTTCCGCAGGTGTACACCGGAAACAGCGATGGGGTCGCGTCCATGATCCCGAAAAAACGGTTCATGCTTTCAGGTGTGATGTTTCCCCTTCCCCACGATTCACGCAGGTCCGGATACAGGGCCAGCAGCATGCCCTCGATCTGGCACCCGTAAAAGGTGTAAGGCGAGGCGAGCCCTATGTCGAATTCAGTTTCCAGAGGGAAAGGGACGGCTGTGATGCCGCCGTGATAGAGGAAGACGTCATCCCGGTTCAGGGGCCTGGGGGATACATTGACCGGCGCCGACGCGTCGCACACGACTGTTCCGGGGCCGAAGTCGTCGATGCGGAAAAGTTCCCCCGGGGCGCTGGTGACGAAAATGCATATATCGGCTCCGTCAATCGCGTCCCTGTTGCCGGCAGCCACGACCATCTCGGCCGAAGCCTCGCCCCGGTGTCTTTCGACCGTTTTCATCAGCATCGCTGGGTTTCGCGCCGAAAGGACCACCGTTCCGGCCCTGGAACAGAAATATCCCGTGCACCCGCTGCCGATGTCCCCTGAAGCGCCTATGATCGCCATACGTGCCGAGGGAAGATCGATTCCGAACCGTTCGGCGATTCTTTCGATCGAACGTATTATGATCGCCGCGGTAAGGGTGTTCCCCGACGTGATCCTCAGGCCATGGGCGTTCGAGAACTGTTCCTCTATTCCCTGCATCACGATGGATGTGTAGCCTCCAAGCGCGGCGACAGCGCAGCCGTTCTCCTTCGCCATCACGAGCGCAGAGTCGATCTTGTCAACGATTCTCCTGACGCTGATCGTCTTCATCTCGGGAAGGAACGGGACCATATAGAGCTCGGCGTCCACGGAACGCACTCCGTCAAGGCTCAACCGGCGGAATGACTTGATGCGATACGGCGACATCCACTCGAAGAGTTTGAGCAAGAGCTTTTCGCTGTAACTCTTGTCCGGTCTCAGGGCACGTACATAGGATCTGAAGATTTCTATATCCGGAGGGTGGGCGATGAATGCCACTTTACCCGCGGACTGGAGATGTGTTTCGTTATCGGCGCGAACCATTGATCAGTACACCATGCCTCAATATCTGACCGTCTCTTCGATGATGTCCGACGGATTAACCTGTGATAATGTACTTTTGTAAACCTTTAATGCCGATACGTCACGGATCAGGATAAGCGACGTCCGATGACAGACTTCACAATGCCCCATATACCGCGCTGTTCAGTGTCAATGATGGAAGGGGTGTTGCTTCAGGATAAACCTCGATCGGACGGTTTTTTGCGATGACACGCCGGGCGGCAGCGGACGGAACGTGTCCGCAGGCGCGCAGGGCATATCGTTCCTGTGATACGCCCGGGCGGCAGAGAGCCGGTTCAGCTCGCTGCCGCTGTGCATCTCATCGTAAATTAACCGTCCTGTCGAGGTTAAATATACTTTCAAATGAGACTGGGATAAAGTGATTTTTCGAGTATCCGGCGGTTCCCCGGGTGCGCAAGGCCCGCACGGTTTTCAGCTCCGGCCGCCGGCGCTGAAGCGGACGGCGGGGAATCATCTTCCCTTTTCGAGTCGCTCGGCAAGAAAAACAGGGAGGTGTTTGTCCCGGATTTTCTTCTGGGTGATGCGGTAATCGTATTCGACCCGCACGAGGGAGATTTCCCTGTTATCTGTGTCATAGAGGGCATAACATGACCGCGAATCGAAATCACGGGGCTGGCCGACGCTGCCTACATTAACAAGATAATAATGGGCGTCGCTGATGCCGATCACATGTTCCGAGTGGAGGATAATGCGCTCGTCCTCCTGGATCATGATCGAAGGCCAGTGGGTATGTCCGATGAAATTGACCCCGTACATCAGGCTGTTGAACGCCTCGAAAACCGTCTCCTCGCTGTCCGGAAAGACGTAAACCCAGTCCTGGGGATTCGATGGTGAAGAGTGTGTGAAAAACATGTTTTCCAGCGTCACGGTAAGCGGCAGCGACTCGAGATATTCCCTGGCCCTTTCCGAAATGTTCTGCTTGGTCCACTCCATGGCGGCATAGGCATAATAGGTGAAATTCTGGGTATCGATCCGACCGATGGCCGCGTAATCATGGTTCCCGGCAACGCAGTAGCTGACAGCCTTTTTCACGATCTCGATGCATCTCTCGGGATCGGGGTAATAACCCACGATATCCCCGAGGCAGACAACCGCGTCCACGGCTCTCCCTTCGATATCTCCGATCACTGCCTGCAACGCTTCGACATTTCCGTGGATATCGGAAATAATGGCATAACGCATTATACCCACCCTTCTCTCAGGTCGAAACAGCATCCGGACTCGTTTCGACTGCGTTTCCCCTCCGCCCCCCATAGGGAAGGGGAATCATGTCCGGAGCGGTTCCGACCCCGGATTCACGGATCAGACCCGGCAGCGGTCCGTTCCCTGCGGTTCTCCTCCGCGTCCGTGTACTCCCCAACCCGGTCCCATTGCGGACTTCCCCACGTATTTCGGACAGAGGTGACCATTCATAAATTCAAATAGTATATTATCTTGGACGCATATGCAAATATAAAATACCTCCACTCGTCCGGGAAATCGTTTGCCGTATACCGTAATCGATTCAAAATCAAGAAATTAACAATGACGGAACCGCCCACCACTCACGAATCCGATACCTGCGCGGCCGCGGCCGACCGGCTCAGGGCCTGTCTGCTCCCTGCGCGATCGGTGCTTATCCTCACACATGATTTCCCGGATCCGGACTGCATAGCCTCGGCTTTCGGGATCTCTCACCTCCTCTCGTTCTGGGATGTCAAATCTCCCGTAGTCTCGTTCGGAGGTTTCGTGGGCAGGGCGGAGAACCGCGCAATGATCCGGTTTCTCGACATAACGATGGTACCTTACGTCTTAATAGACATCAAAGATTTCGACCATATAGTGCTGGTCGATTCGTACCCCGGAAAGGGAAACGTCTCTCTCCCGGCCGGCGTTCCGGTTTCCGCGGTAATCGACCATCACCCCCAGCCTCCCGAAAATCCCCATGATTTCTATACCGACATCAGGAACGATATCGGTGCTACATCCACCCTGATCGTCAGGTACCTCCTGGGCGCGGGATGCCCCATCACGTCGAAGCTGGCCACCGCCCTTTTTTATGGAATCAAGACTGACACCGGGGGTATGCGCCGGGACGTCTCCCATGAGGATCTGGAATGTTACAAATGCCTCTTCGACAAGATAGATCACCGGCTGCTCTCGCTGATCGAGAATCCGGACAGGGATGTGGAATATTTCAGGCTTCTGCACAAGGCGACCGAAGCCGCGATCAGTTACGGAGATCTGGGATACACCCATCTCGGCGCGGTGTCGACCCCGGATTACGTGGCGGAAATGACGGACCTGTTCCACAGCCTTGAATCGATCGAATGGATGGTCTGCTCCGGGATATTCACGAGCCAGATCTTCTTTTCGATCCGCTCAAAGAAAAAATTCACCGCCGGGGTCAGG
>CAZGVZ010000347.1:0-4007 GCA_964529145.1 uncultured Fibrobacteraceae bacterium
ATCCACTGAAAGCGTCCGGAATCATAGCCGGGCTGCCTCCTTTCGTTTCCCGGGTGGGTGTGTTCGCAGACGAGGATATGGAAACGGTTATTTCGATAGCTAGGACGGCCGCGCTGGATACGGTTCAGCTCCATGGATCCGAAACTCCCGCTTATTGCGACGCAATACCCTTTCCCGTCATCAAGACTTTGAGCCTTCGGCCGAATTTTGAGATGAGTCTTCCGGAGCTGTATCACGTTTCGGGGTTGTTGCTCGACA
This sequence comes from uncultured Fibrobacteraceae bacterium, assembly GCA_964529145.1. Classification (GTDB taxonomy): domain Bacteria; phylum Fibrobacterota; class Chitinivibrionia; order Chitinivibrionales; family Chitinispirillaceae; genus JAFGNB01. The sequence continues at coordinate 259 of CAZGVZ010000347.1, forward strand.
CCTGGACACGGGAGCTGCGGGGTGGGACCGGAATTCCCGGGGACTGGCCGCTCGCCCGGAAGATCGCCGACCGGTGCGGTAATGTCATTCTCGCAGGAGGTCTGGGTCCGTCGAACCTCGCGGAAGCTATCGGACAGGTCCAGCCTTACGGAGTGGACCTGAATAGCGGCGTGGAGATCATGCCTGGAGTGAAGAACCCGCATAAGGTCAGGGATGCGATCCGGATAGTCCGTAACTGGAAACCGTCCCCGTGACCGGGCGTCCGGAATTGGAGGAGTACGACCGTTTTTCGCTGTACGTGCATTTTCCGTTCTGCCTCACCAAATGCCGGTATTGCGATTTTTTTTCGGTTCCCGGTCAACAGGCGGCCATGGATCCCTATCTCGAAGCGGTCGCACGGGAATGGGAATTACGCACAGGGGAGATCGGGGGAGAGCCTCGGCTCGCATCCCTTTACCTCGGAGGGGGAACCCCCTCGCTTCTCTCGGTGAAGCAGTGGGAACGGTTCCATCGTGTTCTGCTGGGCCGGCTTCCCCTTGCCCAGGGCGTAGAATTTTCCGTGGAGTGCAACCCGGAATCGTTCTCCGATGAAAAGGCAGGCATCCTTGCGGAAATAGGTGTGAACCGTCTTACCTTCGGAGTTCAGACGACGGATGACCGGCTCCTGCGTCTCCTCGATCGCCGGTACTCCGCTTCGCTGGTTCGCGAGTTGCTCGGGAAGAAGGTTCTCGACAGGTTCACCGTAGGAGTGGACATCATGTACGGGCTGCCCGGACAATCCCTGGAGTCGTTCTCCCGGACCCTGCACGACCTGCTCCGATTCCCTTCGGTCAGGCATCTTTCCGCGTATGAATTGAATATCGGGGGTACGACCCCTTTCGGCAGACATCGTTCCCTGCTGCCGCTGCCCGATACGGATACCGTAGCACGGATGACAGACACGCTTCAGGAGGTCGCACGAGGGTATGGATTTGAACGGTATGAGATTTCCAACTTCGCCCGGCCCGGGTTCCTGTGCAGTCACAACAGTTCATACTGGGACCATTCGCCATATCTGGGCCTCGGGTGTGCCGCGCATTCTTTTTTGCATCCTCGCCGATTCTGGAACGTTCGTTCGATCGGGGACTATCTTAAAAAGATCGGGGCCGGGGAGTTACCGGTCGAAGGTGAGGAGACCATCGGGATAGAAGACCTCGCGCGTGAAATGGCGTTTCTCGGATTCAGGAGAAGCGAGGGGCTCGATGAGACCTCGTTCGAGAAGAAAACCGGAATGCGGTTCGTGAACTGGGCGGGAGAGCACAGGCTCCGGAGTTTTCTCGAAAGTGATCTGCTCATGTACAGGCCTCCACGGTGGATTCCCACTGCACGAGGAATGCTCTTCGCGGATTATATTGCGCGAGAATTGTTCTAGAGGGACGACCCGGAATGCGGAGGACGCTTTTTTTCTGCGGCGGAGTAACCCGTCGAGAGTCGATCACTGACTGAGTTGTATGGCATCTTTAAAAAAAATTTCCAGGGTCCGACACGAAGAAAGCGGTACAATAACGACGGTGCTGCAGTCACCGACTCCTTACGCTTGCTGAACAGAGTGAAAAACCAACCCCGGCTCTGCCGGCGGAGTAATACGGCACATTGGAATGCGATGTGTTCTTCCTCTGGCCGCGGCCTGACGGGTTCACCATGCGTGCCCCTGCACAGGCGGCGGTAGTTGACCCGGCGGGCCGGATATTTTTCGAATAATCATCCGTGATTCCTCTGATCCGCTGAAGATCCGGAAACGGACGTTAACGGATGAATGCCGCGGAACCTTCCGGCGGTGGTGCAAAAATGATATATTCAAGACGATGGCGGTTTTCCGGCCTCACAATGTCACCCGATATGCAAGGGGGGTATTTCATGGATCGGTTTCGTGCGAGTGCGGCTGTCGTATACATTGTCGCATTTGTTTCCTTTCTCCGTGCCGATGACGCCGGTACCGGAGTGCCGGCGGATATCGTCCGGTCGCTTTCTTCGTACACTCTCGGAAAGACCGGATTACATATGGGCGGCTCCCTGTTTTTTTCGACCGAGGCGGACTATGTCGCCGGCGCGAACGGGACGGGTGGTGTCCGCCTCCATGGATCGGGTGTCCTCAAGAGAGTCGAAAGGGAGAAAAGCCCGCTTCTCTACACAGGGATATTCTCCTGCGCCTACGGTATTTTCGATTTTCTCGATGCGGGAGTCGACATGCCGTTGTATTTCGACGTCACCGGCTGGGGTGAGGATATCGCCGGGGCGGGGGACCTGGGACTGTCGCTCAAGATGGCGCATCCATTCCAGAAGGAGAATGCGTTCTTTCTACACGCATATTTCCTGAAGATCACATTCCCGACCGGAAGCGCGGATCGGGGTTTTTTCCCCCGTCATTCCTATTACCTGATGGATTCCGACGGGCTGTACCCGTATACCGCGGACGCGGTGGCCTTGATTCCGGCGTTTGTCTGGACATTCGATTTCGAGAGGCTGTCACGCGGTATTCCGGTTCAGGTCAATGTAAATATCGGAGGGGCATTTACGGCTCAGAGACAGACGAACAGCGCGTTCCTTGCGGCCGTGGGTGTGGTCTATACACCTTTTCCGGTCACTTCCTTTTTTCTCGAGTTCGCAGCGGAGTCCAGGGTAGGAAAATACGGCAGCGCCACCATCGCTTCAGCGTTCGATGACGATCCGCTTTGGTTATCCCCGGGGATTCGCTTCAATCTTCCGTACGGGTTCTATGTGTCGGCTGCGGGAGATATCGGTCTCTCGGATAACGCGGCCTCCGCGCGTACCGACTGGACCCGTGGCGGCTACGATTACTCGACGAAAGCGATTCCGCGCTTCGGCGTGCAGGCTTCGCTAGGGTGGCGCGGCATATTGAAAGAAGATGATACCGACGGCGACGGTATCATCGACAAGAACGATCCGTGTCCTGAAGAAACGGAGGACATGGACGGGTTCAAGGACATCGACGGGTGTCCCGACCCGGACAACGACGGGGACGGCTTTTCCGATGACCGGGATCGCTGTCCAGACACCGCGGGAACCGAGGACGGGTGTCCGGTCTACGACCACGACAGGGACGGCGTGAGCGATTCCGTGGACAAGTGCCCGGAGAATTCAGAGGACATGGACGGCTTCGAGGACAAAGACGGATGCCCCGACCTTGACAACGACAATGATGGCGTGATCGACACGAAAGACGACTGTCCCGATAAAGCCGAAGACAACGACGGCTTCGGGGACAGCGACGGCTGTCCGGATCCGGACAACGACGAAGACGGGATACCGGACGTCGAAGACAATTGTCCGGGAGTACGTGGTCTTTCCGAAAACAGAGGCTGTCCGAAAACCAAGGAGATCTCGCGCGGCAAGCTTATCCTGAACGGCGTGACCTTCCAGGCCGGCAAGGCCGTTCTCACATCGAACTCCTTCACGATTATAGATCAGGTGTGCGAGTCCCTGGCCGAATGGCCGGAAGTCAAACTCGAGATACAGGGTCATACCGATAACTTCGGCAACGCCATGGCCAATCTCAGGCTTTCCCAGCAGAGGGCCGATGCGGTAAAGGCATACATGATCCGGAAAAATATCGCTCCGGACCGGCTGCGCGCGGTGGGATACGGAGAGGAATTCCCGATCGCCGACAACCACACCGCGGAGGGACGCGAGAAGAACAGGCGGGTGGAGCTGCGAAGGATCGACTGAAAGCGAAAGGGAGCTTTTAGCTA
>CAZGVZ010000347.1:4017-5159 GCA_964529145.1 uncultured Fibrobacteraceae bacterium
ACACTGAAAAATCCCTCAACGGGATTTCCTCGGGCAGGCGGTCGGCTGAAAGCTCCGTTAGATCGTGCGGAACCCAGCGGATCGTGAGGTTTCTAACCGTACAGCTCGACAGCACGTCTATTATTTGTGAATACCATGGCTGATGGGTGGCGATAATCAGCGTGTCCACCCGGTATCGTGTAAGGATACCGTTGAGTTCATCGAGAATGCCGAGCACCGGGTAGCCCTCGTAATCCCCCGGCCTTCCCGAGGCGTTGTTCCAGACAATGCCGGTGATGGTGCCCAGCCGGTTTTTTTCCACATTGCCTATTATTCGATCGGTAAGCGGCCCGTTTCCAACCACGATCATTTTTTCGGGTGAGAAGGTCATTCTGCGGAGGCGCTTGAGCGCCTGAGGCGCGAGCTGACGCCACGCAACGAGAAGAAAGGTGATCACGATCGAGGAAACCGCGAAGGCGATCCGTGAGAGCGCGAACGGTTTCACGAAATAGATGCTGGCGCTGAAAAGCGATGTGGCCAGAAGTCCTGAAAGCAGCGTGTTGATCACGGATATCTTCTGTTTGACATATATCCCGTTATAGGCGAACATGAACAGAAAACTGAGCGAAAGCAGGCTGTGAATTCCCAGCATGTACCAGAAGCCGAGCGTATGATAGGGATTTCCTTCCGGAGGGAACCGAAGGACGATTCCACCGAACAGAACCGTATTGATGATCGAAAGGTCGATGAATACCGATAGGAAATGGCGGATCAGATTCAGGCCTATATTGATTGTAGATAAAGACAGTATGCCGATGAAAATCATCCAGTCGGGGAAAAAACCCTGGTGGACGGTACGGTATTTCCTGGAGAAGAGAATCATTGCCTCGTAAAAGGCGATGCGCGACCGCAGCATGCTTTTGGCCGAACTGGTGCCCTTGCGGTGAATGATCTGTGTTTCCGGGTTGTACCATACAGAAAACCCCTTTTCCCGGATCCGATAACACAGATCGAGGTCTTCTCCATAAAGAAAAAAACGCTCGTCGAAACCGCAGATCTCCCTGAAGAGCGCGCGGCGCATGAACATGAACGAGCCGGAAACCGCGTCGACTTCACCGGGGCGGTCAGGGTCGAGAAAGGTGAGATGATATCTGCCGAAGGTC
>CAZGVZ010000348.1:0-4859 GCA_964529145.1 uncultured Fibrobacteraceae bacterium
CCACGACGCTACGCAACTATGACGGATTGGTCCGCCAGGTGGTGATACGGGGAAAAAATCTAAGTAGCGATACAAGTTTCATGTGAGGTACTTGATTTCGTAATAGAAAAACTCAATAACACCCCAAAAACCATGATGAAATTATACTTTTAATGCAGACAATTATGAGAGTTGGTTTATTCTACTTTGCATTCTGAATTCGTTTTGATAACCCAATTGTTGTCTCCTACGACAATTGCCCCACCATCACTAGTCAGTTTTAAAGCTCTGCCATGCTCACCTTTATCAAGGGCACCGAAGCTGATCTGATTTGTTAATACATTATTTTTATCAATAAGTGCAATTAAAATGTTCATATCTCCTTCAACGGCCGGATTCTCTATCGACCCTGCGACAAAACAATTATCATTTATGGTCGCCATAGATCCGAAATATCGGCCAGGATAATAGGATAAACTTATTTGATTGGTGTCGTTAGGCGGCATTTTGATCAAATAACCAGTTTGTCCTCCATCTTTTACACCACTTCCACACATTATACAGTCACCATTTGTTAAAAGGTCGATAGCTGAGACATCACCAGGAGAAACGTGTTTCCTAAGAGACGCTTCCCATTGAAAACCACCAATGGCATCTGTTTTGATAATAAAAGATCCGAATCCTTGACTTGTAGCACCTACTATTATAAATCCATCTTCGGTTTCCTGTACATCGTTTGGTAAATAGCTTATGGAAGCATTGCCTGGAATTGATAATTTCCAGTCTATTTCTCTACTCTCATATAGTTTGAAAAGTACTATATCCTGATTGTCCATGCATAAAAGAATGTAACCGAGATTTCTGGTAGTCAGTGCAATAATTCCCCGGTAGAAGTCATCAATAGCATTACCATATTCAAAATTCCATGTTGGTGTTGCATCTTGTCTGAATCCATTCATTGTTATATTGCTGTAACCATTAAAATCATTTGTTCCTGTTACCGTGTAGCCAGAAATTGCTGGTTGTATGCTGTTTATATTATTTGTTAATGGGAAAGTGTATTTGCCTGTATACGTGCCATTAGCATCAATTTTAATAAGTAAATCGCTACCTAATAATAGGTATCCCCCATCTTCTACCTGAACGACATCTCTGAACATGATCTCAGAATATCCCTGTATCTGTAATTGCTTCGCAAACGTTACCCCCCGGAACACAGCGGCAACAGTCGCATTACTGTCGAGTCTCACTTTGGTATTTGCCATATTTTTATTGGTAAAAGTGGCCGACCCCGAGGTGACGGTCCACTCCTTGAATCTGTAGCCGGTGCCTGGCTCCGCTGATATCTCGATCTCGGTCCCCTCGTCAACCGTTGTCTTTCCCTGCGGGCTGACCGTTCCTCTGTCCGTTATCGCCATGGTCAGGGTTAACCGCCGGATGAAATTCGCTGTGACCCTCATGTTTTTAGTCATGTCGATTGTAATGTTTTTCCCAGTTCCTGAAGCATCCCCTCCCCATGCAACGAAACCGTATCCCGTGTTTTCCGTCGCGGTAAGGGTCACCACTGTACCCGACGGGAACGTTTCACCGGATTTATCTTTTTTCACAGTGCCGCCCGTAGCGGGAGAGCAGGTTACGGCAAGCGTAAAGACCGGTGTCACCGATAGCCTCATGGGCCCGCTTACCGCACTGTCTATCCGGTTCCATACCTTGACCGTGTAGATTCCTGCATCGGCCTGGGTCACGCCCGTGAGCGTCAGCGTCCCCGCTTCCGGCTGGACGGAGAGGGGTGTGCCGTTTTTACGCCAGATATATTGTATGTTCGTTCCGCTTGCGGCCACCTTGAATACCGACCGGCCCCCCTCGAGAACCGTGGTGTCGTCGGACTGAGCCGTAATGGCGGGTTCACTGATGAGCGTGTCGACCGTGACTCTGGCGTTTCTGCTGCTTACCGTTCCTGCGCCGTTACTGACTACACACCGGTAGTGAGCGTCGTTGTCGGAGAGCGTGAGCACTGAGGTAGTGCAGGATGCCCTCTGCGCACCGGTCAATTCCACACTGTCTTTCCACCACTGGAAAGCAGGCGACGGTATGCCGCTGGCCTTTATTGTAAACACCGCCTTCTCCCCCTCGGTGATCGACCGGTCTTCGGGTTCACTTTCTATCGAAGGCCTGAGCCAGGTGGTCGCGCTCACCGGCGAGGAGAAACCGGTACTGTTGTTTGCATTGCTGCCGCTCACGCGGAAGTAGTATGTCGCTCCTTCGGCAAGCCCGGTATCGACAAACGAATTGCCGGTCGAGGTACCGGCATCCTCAAATGTGCCCTGTTCCTGATCGCTGCGTTGAATGGTGTAGCTATTTGCCCCGAACAGGTCGTTCCATTCGATTCTTATGGAAGAAATGGATATTCCGGATGCCGTGAGACCACCGGGGGGATCGGTAAGTGGTATGGTGCTGTTGGGCTTTCGCAGGAAGATGACCACATAGCTCCTTCCGGTCTCACCCGAGGTGACGACGCACTGGAATTCGTTACTTCCTTCACCGAGCTCGAGGGGGGCGGAGGTCTCACCTGACGAAAGAGTCTGCTCACCGAGAGTGATTGAAGCCTCACTGTTCCATGCCGTCAGGGTAACTGTGACGAGACTGTCGTAGAAGGATACTGTGTCGCGCAGAGTGTCGGGAACCGGGGCAGCCTGCTCCCGGAGCGTGCCTGCAGAGATGTTCACCCGGGAGAGGGAGGCACCGGTTTCCTGAGTGAGACTCAATGAAATACGGATGACGAGCGTATCCGTCGCCTCGCGGGTATCGGACGCTACGATCCGTACGAAGTGGATGCCCGGTTCCGCAGGTGAGGCACCGTACGTATAGACTTCATCCTCGATCATGTCGTCCGCGGGACTTCCGGGAATGAGCAGGAAGGTGGTCCGATCGTTGTCTTCGTCACTGCATTCATCGGAAAGCTGCAGCCGGTACGAACCGGTGTCGTCCAGCTCCACCTCGATTGTGTCGTCATCCCACCGCGGAGCGTGATTTTCAGGTACTTCCCGTTCCAATACCGTAATGATGACCGTGTCGGTATCGGAGAGAGGATTGATGCCGTCATCGGTCACGATAAAAAAGATCGTGTCGTCACCGGTAAAATTTTCGGGTGGAGTCCAGGTGAAGAGTGTATCACCAAGAAGGGACGCCTCCTCCGGATTATCATGCATCGAAGTGGTAAGTGTCTGCCCCTCATCGCTGTCGGAAATGGAAATGTGCAGAGTACAGGGTTCAGCCTGAAAAATTATCGTATCGTCGATCGAAATCGATGGGGTGCGGTTCGGTACTCCCTGAATGGAGAGAGAAGCGGAGACTTCGGGGAGGTCGAGTGAGGAGTAGGGGGTTAGAGTGACTGTCCTGGTACCCGGGGTAAAGAACACCAGGGTATGCCATAACGTATCCCGCACCTCACTACCGAAATCACTGAAAACCGTATCCAGTTCGGTTGTTTCCGATGTGGCGATAATCAGGCGAACGGAATCCACGTTTTCCGCAAGGTGCAGTACCGCGCCGATCTTGATGGAATTGCCGATGCTGTCTTCCAAGAAATGGCTATCCTGTTTCCAGTTGGGCGACCGCAGAATGACGTTCACCGAGGTTCTGGACGGATTGTCGGGGCTAGGCGGCAGTTCACAGAATATGAGAGCCACCATGGCGGACAAAATTGAAGAAAGGACTATCGCTGCAGGTAAATGATGTTTCATCATACAGATACTCCGGAAAAATTTTTTAGTAGATGGTGTGAGATAGGGAACTTTTTTCAGTAAAGATGAATTCCGCTGACAGCAATACACATTATCCCTGGTGCCGATTGTTCTATCATTTTCGAGTTCGTGCGTTGCCGTTATGGGCTATTTCGACTCCTGCAATGAAAAATAATCGAAATCACATACGGAAAATGTGATCATGGTCACACTTCCCATTCTTTTTTGTGTTCACCTTGAGTGCGACCTCCGTTTCAATGATACCGCACATGATTTACTGATACATATAGAAAAAGCCCCGGATTCAACCCCGGGGCTCGAATATGCAGCACGTGAAATACTGAAGTAATGAATTACAACTGCGGCACGAACGGCGAGATACAGCGTTTGCCGGCCCCGCTGATGCTGACTAGGAGCGTCGATCCGCCGACTACGTCTCGCGGCAGCGCGATGCGCGACTCCTGAGCGCCAAGGGTACGGCGACCGAGCGCTTTCCCCTGAAGGGTAAAGATAGCCAGTATCGCATCGGAGCCGAACCTTTGCCGATCGATCTGCAGAATCCCGTTTCTGATCGTCATCGCCGGTGAGGATTTTCCGGTTCGCAGGATTGAACTCACCGCGACTCCGCCGGAATCCTTGCTGATCGTCACATCGCCGCCGTCCGGTACCGCCTTGAACATCACATACTGCTTCGATTCCACAGTCACGATCGTGTCATCCATTGCCTTTCCGTCCTGTTTTACATAAGCTGTGGTCCATCCGTCGGGCAGAGGACGACGGATCGTTAGAGGATAGTCGTAAATAGAATCGGGAAGATTGTCGGTTACAGAGATGGTGAATTTTCCCTCGATGGAATCCTTTTTGGTGACCGAGGCGCTATCACGCTCCCTGATATAACGGGCGACGTTACCGAAGGTCTCTATCCAGATTTTGCTCCGGTTTTGGTCCAGATAATCAAGATGGCCTTTCATCGCGTTAAGATCCGTAGTAGCCCATCCATGTGCGGGATTCTCCTGGCCTATTCCATGGTGACACAAAACCGCCCAGCCTTTTGATCTTGCTGCATCATCCGCGATATCATTGAATTCTTTCGTTGAATTCGGGTATCCGCTGCGGCTACCTGCTAATTGACTACCT
>CAZGVZ010000348.1:4913-5155 GCA_964529145.1 uncultured Fibrobacteraceae bacterium
GTTCTGGGCTCCATCGCAGTTTCTTGCGGCAATATAAACATTAAGAGTTGCGGCATCCTGGCTGCAATTGCAGTTAGGATAGGCTATGGTGACGCACATTTCACCAGGAACGTTCTTTTTGACATTATCCTGGGCCTGTTTAAACGTGCCGGTATTGACATCATGACCCATGTTATGGCTGGCTATTTCGTGCCCTTTGGCAAAGGCCTCCTTCAATTTACTCCAGTCCGTTGTCGAGCCTA
>CAZGVZ010000349.1:0-5151 GCA_964529145.1 uncultured Fibrobacteraceae bacterium
GTCCCTGAAAAAACCGCTTCTTTTTCATGACAACCTCCGCGTTCACCGTACACGGTATTGTACCATCGTTTTCCCCGGCGCACAAATAGCAGGCGCGGTACCCCAAGCGCTACGCAAGTGGCGTGGCAAACCCGAGAACCACAGCGCAGCGGTTCATGGCTTCGTCATGCGAAAACATGAGCAGTGTGTCAGAAGATTGTTTAGCGGAAAATACGATAGCTGTCGCAAGATGCAGCGCATCAAGCGTCTTGACCACTACGGGAAACGCATCCATTGCGCGCTTCTTGACCGCTGGAGAGAGAGACAAAAGACCGATACCAGCAAGAAGGGCATCAAGGCGCTTCACCGCGGTCACATACGTTGTATCGGAAAGTTCCCCGACCATACGGCACTGCTGAAGAACCCGCCGGCACTCAATCTCAAGGAGTTCGCTCGAAAGTATTGTTTCACAGGCAAGCGCGTGCCGTATTGCCGGGTCTCCCTTGAGAACGTATCGGAGCACTACGGATGAATCGAGGTACGCTACCATGATTCCCCGCGCTCCTCGTCCAGAAGGGTTACCGGATCACGTTCAATCAACGGTTCAAACGGCTCATACGCATACTTCGTAGACGCTTCCCGCACAAAGAGCGATTCTTCCTGAACGGGCGACAGAGTCGCAACCGGGCGCTTGTGGTCTACCACGGTAAGAACAAGCCCTCCCTCAATGCGCTTGAGCTCCGCGCTTAAATGAGTTTTTAACTGCGAAACAGAAATAGTCTCCATGTGACCAATGTAAGACCTTTTTCCTCCGACGTCAAGGATATACGGATGCACGTTGTGGAATCGCCGTGATACCGAACACTCAAAAGCGGGTTCATACCAGGAACCACCGATACTCACTCGAACAGAAATCAGTCAATTGAGCGGTCCCAGCCGGAATCCGACATGGTTTTCCATCAAAAACGTGCTATTGTTACCATCATGAGAACACATAATCGTACTATCGTGCTTGTAATTGGTATCGTACTCTGCCTTGTTGCGGTCGCCTGTTCCGACGGAGCCGGGGACAGCAAAAACGACGTAAACCCTCTCCCGCTCGATCCTCCTGAAACATTCACGGATAACGAGGCGCCGGTGGCACTGAGTCATGACGATCTTGATTTTGAAAGCCCCTGGGGATACGAACGGGAGGCGAACGCAACGCGCAACTACCCGCTCCTGGTTTCAGGCTGTTGGGGCGAAGGACAAAGTGAATACTCGGCCGTAAGCAAAACACACCCGGCCTTCGTTATCGACTACCAGAAGGACGGTGTTCAGGACGGCGAGGTCCTGGCGGACTGGATAGACAGCGCGATCGCGGCCGGTTACCGCATTGACCGAAGCCGTGTGTACCTCACCGGCTTTTCCCGGGGCGGCTCGGGGAGCTACCCCCTCGCAAAGGGTATGTACAACAGGGGCAAATACTTCGCAGCCATCGTGCGGGTCGCGGGGCAAAGCCAGTCGGACATCGGAAACGCCATCGCGGAGAAAACCGCGGTCTGGTATCACATCGGCCTCCTGGACACCGAACAGCGCGTACAGGTTGCGCGAGCCGCTCTCGAAAAATTCCGCGAGTACGAATCGTATGCCGACGCCGTAGAGACAACAGCCGAGGATACGATAAGCGGAAAGGAACGCACCACCATCACCTTCACCCGTAAAGGCATTCCCTCTTTCAAGTACAGCGAATATCCTGAAATGCACCATGAATCGGGCCCCTGCTACGACGACCCGAAACTCTTCGAGTGGATGTTCGGGATGAGAATTGAGGATTAATTCAAAAAAATGGCGCCGTTCCGTAAACGGCGCCGCAATTGATATCGTTCCGGCTATTCCACTTTCAGCGTGATGCTCTCAACGAAACAGGTCGAGCTTTGTGCCACGTCTTCCGTGCCGAACGCATAGTCGGGCGGTGTTGAGTCAGCTTTTTTATGCGTAATGAAACGTGTTTCTCTCTGAAGCGAGCCGAACACGAGGGTATTGAGGTATTGCTTGAGTGTATTGATCGTTCCCTCGTTCGGCGTCCATGCCTCGAGCGTCAGGCTGTACGACGGCTGCGGATTCTCAAGGTCAACAATGGCCGAATAGAGAAGCGCCGGCTGATCGCCAAACCAGTCGTTCTTGTCGAACGAACGATCCGTCTCGAAGCATACCTTGAACTTCGTCACGGACGGGTCCTTCAGCGTTCTCGTCACGGTGAAGTCGTCTTTTGCTACCGTTGCTCCCGACACGGCGTCTATTTGCGACGGATCGTATTTAAACTCGTTCCAATACGGAAGGGCCGTATTCGTCAGAATTGTACTCGGCGGCACCATGTCGGTAAGCAGTTTATTGCAAATATACAGGTTCTGGATTACCGTTCCGTCCATTTTCTCAATCCACGCGACATAGATATTGCTGTAGGAGGAGGTCCCGTCCTCGCCATACTCGAAATCGAGCGTGAGCGTCGGTATGGCACCCATGCGCGTTACCGTCACGGTATACGTGACGGTGTCTCTGTTTTCGGCGGTTACTTTCACGTCAATTTCGTTTGTACCGACGTTCAGTGCGAGAACGGCGGAAGCAGAACCGGATGAAACGCTTGCGAATGCGCCGCCATTGACGCGGACTTCGATCGTGGCGCTTGTGGCACTCGCCGTCGGCGTAACGGTAATGCTCGCCGTCGTGTCGGGAACACTCGCGGTGTACGCGGTCGTCGCGGCCGCGAAATCCGGGCTGAGCGTCCCTGCCGAGAGCACAAGCGAAGAGAGCGAGGTATCAGCGTTTTTTACGGGTTCGTCAGTTTCTGACGATGAGCCCTGCTCGCAGGATATAAAGGCGAAACAGATGACCAGGGCAAGGGCGAAAGCACTATATGTCTTGTTCATGGCGCTTACTATAGCCCATCCGGGATAGAACGCACGAATGTCTTTTCTTGTCAGTATTTCGATATTCTCCACAAAGGGATGGAAGGAACAAAAAAATCCACGTTTTACTTTTATTAATATGGGGATTAGAATAAATAGTTCGTGAAGATTCTATCTACAGATTATGCCATTTTCAAGAAACTGGGATATAATGACCATTCATACAAAGGAGAAGCAGAATATATGATCATGAAAAGATTAGCGTATTTGGTTATTATTGCCACGTCAATCTCAATTTCTTTAAACGCGCAAGCATGGACGTTTTCCACATACCAGATTGATAATGATAATATTCAATATGCATGTATCATGTCTGACAATGGAACGTTCTCTTTTCTAATTGCAGAATCTGACAATCTATTTGGTATAAGTAATGATCCACTATTAATTATTGATGGTGATAGAGTATTAAAATTAAAAATAAATACAGAAGGATACCATAAACCAATACAATCTAATGACCCTGATTTATTCAAGAAATATGCTAAAATTCTGCAAAACAATGAAACTAACAGAAGAACCCTTAGTTCTATCTCATCTTCTGTTGACTGGAAGAATGTTTTGAAATTAGCGATCCATATGAATAAAGATATTTTTAAGAATAAATTTTTCGTACCTTTAAATGTTAGAGTGAATAGTCAAAACTATCCGGAAATATCATTTCATGGCGCTGATGAATCCGGCTGGCGTATTTTCAACGATAAATCTGACTCCCTGAGTAATTTGGCAGCAATCAAAAACATAACAGGTTTTAAGAATCCAATTTGTGTGATTCTCCAAAATCATGGTAGTCGTAATTTTTATAAAGCAGAAAATATCACGGTTGAATATATGTATAATGATACTATTCTTTGTGATTCATTCAATTCTTTACAATCGTGGAATCCAAAGCAAAAACAACCGAAACATATTTCTGATATTTCTTCTGTTACATATTTACATGCAGTTCCGAAAACTGATGGCACATGGACTAATGGAGCATATTTTGAAGATTCCTGGACACTGTCTGATTTAAGGAAATCTTCATTACTCAGACTGAACTTTATTCCGGCAAATATTTTTTATGAACATACAGAAAAACCATTCGAGAAACCAATATGGACTTTAGAAATTGATAAGGAAATTGATCCACAATATATCCATACTGTAAAAAAATATGATTCATTATCAGATTATGAAATGCAGGAATACCAAGTTAAGCTCAAGTATTCAATTCATTTGGTTAATGGAAAAGAAGTACATGACACCGGAAGATTTACCCTTGCTTCATTATCACAACTGGATCTTACAACCATGATTTCCCATCCTTCGCCATTCGTGAAGAAACGTACGATAGTAAAAATCGATCAATTCAACTGGAACGAATCTGATCAATGCACTTTATTGAATTATCCAATCTCTAGTATAAAAAGAATTGCCTTCAAATTTTCTAATAGTGATACAGAATCATATGAATTCAATAACTTTGATATTATTGAATCAAGGTTGATGTCACGACCTCGACAACCAAGTCTACCGGTGAATACAAAATGGGAACGATGCTATTTTATTAAAATGAATAATAACGGTATAATTCTTAACCATCGATTGAAATGGAATAAAAAAGACATAAATGCCCCAGATGATTTATATGTGTACCTTATTGGAGCACAACTTCCATTTGATCAAGAAGGTAATAACTATAAACTGGTACTATCAACTGAAAGACCCCTGAGATATGGTTCCATAACTTCCGTTTGGCCAGGGGGGATAAATCCTGAATTATCAAAACTCACTGGACTTCCCCAGGCTCCAGAAGGGGATTCACATAGGGAATATTTTATCGCGATTAAACTGGATTATATATTTAATGAAACACATCATATTGAGGATTGGAAATATGTTTCAATACAAGAGGTAAATCGGGGAGGATGGTTTGAGCCTGACCATGATGAATGTCAAATCCCGACAGATATTTCAAGTATATTGCCAGAAGACTTCAATAAATTGAAAGAAATAAACTTATCAATTTGCATTAACAAAGAAGACATACCAATGATTGTAACTTACCATTTCTCGCAGTTTGATGATCTTCCAGTATTATACCAAAATACCAGGAAATATTTTCATGATTTAATGGACTATTTTAATAACCCAATAGCAAAATGAGGATAACGCCAAATAGTAGTCCCTCCCCGCTTCCTCAATCCTTCTCAAGCTCCCGGTTCCAGCGTTGCGCCCAGTC
>CAZGVZ010000350.1:0-3808 GCA_964529145.1 uncultured Fibrobacteraceae bacterium
GGACAATGCAGATGTTCACGCTTTCGGGCCGGAGAATCATGAACAGGAAAATTCCCGGGGGTTGCCGAGGAATTGTCATGGAAAACCTGCGTTTCCATGGCATTGTGCTGGTAAAAATTTCACAGTATGGCGCGGTGAGCACTTCGCCGGTTTTACTGGCGCGGTAAGGAGATGAAAGTTCCATTACCTGCCTTGGAAAGAAAGAAGAATCATAGTGGAATCCCTTGGGGTTTTTACAAGGGTATCACGGCTTCTGGCCATGGTAATCGGTTCGGCCCGAATGGAAAGGGGATTCGATCGTGGAGATCACCGTGAGGAAAAGAACGCATCACGTTTACCGGTGTTGTTGGCTTGTTCTTGTCTGCATCGCTGGTACCGGCGTTTCGCATCTGTGCCATTCGGCCGAATACAGCGGCATTGTCGTTGACGGTTCGAAAGCAGGCGCGGGTGTTCCGGGAGTGCTCGTTTCGGCAGGGTACGGTCTCGACCGGACATTGACCGACAGCTCGGGGCGTTTCTCGTTCGATGTCGACGAAAGCGGTATACGGTCACTGCCGGTCCGGAAACACCTCCAGGGATCGGTGATCAGGTGGAACACGCGGCGGAGATTCCTGGATCTGAGCGCCGCTCCGGAGGTAAGCTCCGTTTCGGTCTACCGGCCCGACGGAGCGCGGATCTGGAAGAAGACATTCGGCGGGACCAGCGGTAAAAGGATGTATACGACGCCTCCAGTGACGCCGGGTCTATACCTGGTGCGTGTAAACCTTGGCGACGGAAGCGGAATCACCGTACGATCGATCCATTCAGCCGGAGGGGAATGGTGCGTTTTTAACATGTCGCCATGCAAAAAGTCTTCTGAAGTCACCGCCGGCGCATCCGGCGAAGGAACAACCCTCATTTTCAGACACGACCGTTATTTCCCGTTCGACACTCTGGTCGCGACTACAGCTAAGGATCTTGTCATTACGATGCAACCCGACCCGACCGCCGCTTTTTTCGAAATGACTGCATTGCACACGTTTTCGTTCGCCCTGACCGTAGATGATTCTCTTTCCATGGAGCGCAACGCGCTCGATGAAGAGTTCGTTCCCGCCGAACTGACTGTAAACGGCGCCGTGTTCGGCAGGATCGGATTGCGATACAAGGGCTCAGACGAGTACGCGATGCCGCGCTGTTTCGACGAACAGGGCAATCGCGGCGACTATGCGGACTGCGAGAACGTTTCGATGAAAGTCAAATTCAACGAGTTCACGGACAACGCCAGGCTCTCAGGCATGAAACGGCTCAATCTGCATTCGATGCCTTACGACGACAGCAAACTAAAGGAAATGCTCGCATATGAGCTCTTCCGGGCGAGCGGGGTCCATACCTGCCGCACAGTGTTCATCAAGGTTATCGTCAACAATGTGTCGCGCGGAATTTTTTCCGGAGTGGAGGAGATCGACGGCCGCTTCACCAAATCGCGATGGCACGAATGGGGCGACGGGAACCTTTACAAGGAAATATGGCCCGTTTACGAGAACAAGGGAAAATACAGGTCGGCGCTCAAGACCAACGACAATCCCGAAGACAGCGCAGACGTAAGCCGCATGGTCGATTTCTGCAAGGCCATCAAGGCGTCGACTCCAGAAACCTTCATCGCGAACGTCTCTCCGTTCATGGACCTCGATCACTGGCTGCGTTACATCGTGGTCGACCGTGCGATACATAACGGCGACGGAGTGATGACCTGGTACGCAAGCAATGAATGGAAGGCAAACCATAACTACTATTTTTACGAAGACGAAGCTCCCGGCGGGAAATTCTGGCTCATCCCGTGGGATATGAACGCGACCTTCACAAAGTTCGACCCGATCTTCGATAATTTCGATATACCGGAATGGAACGAGACTCCCGACAGTTGCTCTCCGATAGTGGTATGGCAAGGTAATCACGCTATTCCTCCCAACTGCGACAAACTCACGAATCTTACCGCAGCCGTATGCTGGAACCGGTTCGTCGCTCTTGGCGGACAGTTTCTTGACGGGCTCTTTTCACCTCAGCGGATGAAGGAGCGCGTGGATGCCTGGGCCAAAGTGATCGAACCGCATATGAATGACGACCCGTTCGTCGATCGTGAAACATGGACCGGCGAGGTCGAGAGGCTGCGCAGCACTCTCGTTTCGCTCCATGGCAGTTTTTTCGAATATCTCCGTACGGGCGGATCGGCCGATGACACGGATGAATACGCCGTGCCCTTTCCAGGTGACAGCGGGTTCACGCCCGAATTGCTTAACAATTTTGAATTCGATCCCGGGTTCTCGATCTCCTCATGGGCCCGCGCTTCCATATCGGAAAACTCTACGATCGACCTGTACCACGATACCGCATCTCCGCTCGGCGGCAAAGCGGATCTGCGCTGTACCTTTTGCCTCAGACCCGACGGCAACACGGAGAAATATTCGGAGTGTATGACGATCAGCCTCGAGTTCAAGGAGGCGCGTGACTGCTCCGGAACTGCCGGGCTGCGGATAAGCCTGCAGAGCGACATCACACGGCAGGTGTACGTCGGCCTGTCTTCCGAAGTATACAAAGATCGCGGTATCGCCGATGGCGAGGGGTATTGCTGGGTGGTAGCCGCGGGCCCGAAGGCCAGGCACGTGTCATTAGACATTCGCGATATCGACTACCCGGAATCGGTCGCCCACTACCGTCCGGAGCTGCTCGATTCGGTACTCACGGGACTCTCGGGATTATGGTTGAGCCCGAACCCTTTTTTCGGGGGCGACGGTGAACTGCAGACAGTTCCGGACAGCGGTTTCCTGAAGATCGACAACATAGGGTTTTCCAAAGCTTCGCGATGAAGTGAGATTTTTCGCGGCCGATCGAAATCATAGAATTGTTTTTGACATGATGACGATAGCTAAGGCCCTTACGGGAATCTGGACGGTTGTCCCGCGGGGGCATCTTTTACCGGGCGCTTAGTCCCGGTCAAAACGTAGAAACCTTATTCAGAATATTCTGACATTTTCAGGAAGAATATTCTTATGCATCAGTTGAGCAAGTCCATGGTATCGTGTCTTTGATCCTGTTAATCCGGATTGGGGAGTGCAGCCTGAAAGTTTTTGACCGTCCCTTAGGGCGGCCGCTTGATAAATGGCTTACCACAGGGGGAGAAGCCAGCCGATTTCGAGAGGCGACCCGACCGGCGATCTCGGTCAAGGAACGACAAAACGGGTTTTAGCTACTGTATTGCCCGAAGATCGCAAAACTGCCAGGTAGGTTCCCGGAGCAGGAATGGTGCGGAATGTGGCGCCTTGGTTTCCTGCTGGAAGGTAAATCCGCGTGATACATCTGCCGTCGGGTCTTATAATCATCATTGTGACGGAGGTTCGACGCGGTTCGAACGTGAACCTGACGTTGCGTTGTGGTCCGACCCTGGCGCTTATGCTTCCTGAGGGACAGGCGGCACGGGCGACAGGGGGGCCGCCTGTCTCGGGGCTGTCGGCGCACCCCTCGCAGAGCATCGTTTCCCCCCGGCTTTCCCCGTGGTCGTTCCATGCATATACGGTAAGGCGAAGCGAGTCATTTCCGGAGGGCAGGGAAGCAGAGATGTCGAAAGAGCCATCGACCAGCCGGGCCGTACCCGAACACAACAGAGTATCGGACGGAAGTGCGCTGCCATGGACCGTATCGGACCACATGACCCTGCGGGTACACTCCCAGTAGAGAGAATCACCTTCGGCGTATCCGCCTCCGGGAATACAGTTTACGCTGCCGTCCCCCCGCCTTCGTAAAGCTAGTGGAATCCGTTCACGCGAAGCTCGTA
>CAZGVZ010000350.1:3818-5148 GCA_964529145.1 uncultured Fibrobacteraceae bacterium
TGCGATAAGCATGCCGAGAGCGGTACCCGGGAGGGAATCGTCAAGGTGCACTAATCGATTCATGTACCTGAGGTTTGAATAGGAATACTCCTCGTTAGGAGAGGCGATGTAGGCAATTGCTCCTCCGTCAACTGAAAAGAGCCATGTCTTGCACATGGAACTGTCGGCTGGTTTATAGAATGCGCCATTCGAGCAGGAGAGTGAAAACATGACCGTGGGTCTTGACCCGTTGGCGAACAGGGTTTTGTCGGACGGGCCGAGAAACCGTTCGTCGGTGAGTTGGATGGGATGGCCGTGACCGAAGAATACCGTCCACCCGCTGCCCTCGTTGATGCGCTCGAAAAAAAAGAGTTTAGCCGCTGGGGGATGATTGAACGCGGTATCGACCTCATATCGTGAAAGATACAGCGTCGAAGCGAATCGCCCCCGCATGGAATCAATGACGGTTGCAACGCAGTAGCCGTGATCAATCGGATCGGGACGCGACATCTGCCGGTTATCGTCCGCAAGAAACAGGACCCGGTTGCGCCACGGGGCACCGCGCTGTGCGTCGTAGTGTTTGACTTTGTCGATATAGCGCGTGAGGTCGTCTGGTCGCTCGCATGGGATCCTTCCGAATGCAGGCGGCAAATCGGCATCGATGAGGCCGGTTTCGTCGGACGTGTACGGGGGTTCGAGCAGCCAGTGGTCACTGTACTCGATTGTGGTGTCGATCCGTATGAGGCTGTCATCAAGGCGCCGTTGGTGAATGTTCCATTCGATATGGGTGGGCATCGGTCCGCCGTGATGCGGCAGTGAATCTCCGGGAACGGCGGTCGCTGAATCGTCGCCGATAAACACGATATAAGACGGGCGAAGAAACCAGCGGGTGCGGGCCCATGCGATCGATTCCCGCAGCAGGGAATCGGGAGGAGTTTCGGAATGGTTGAACTGGGAGTAGAGTTCCTCCAGGATCACATACCGGGCGCTTTCGACATCGTCCCCCGAAAAACCATTGCGGTAATGCGCGAGTTCCTCCGCCCCTTCCGAAAAGAGCCGCGGCACTACGATAAGGTAATCGCATCGGTTCGTGGTATCGAAGAAATCGGTGATCTCGTATGTCGCCGCCGAAGCGACCAAAGGCAATGCAACACAAAGCCTGCAGAAAACCCGGTTCATGATGAAGCTCCACGGATGATGGTCTAACGGATGTCCGTCCAAAAAACCGATCCACCGATCTGTGCCGCGGATGGAACTTGCAAGATTAGTCCCGCCTCCGGAGCATTTCTTCGACTTATACCTTAATCGGACGATTAATTTACGATGAGATGCGCAGCGGCAGCGAGCAGAA
>CAZGVZ010000351.1:0-4857 GCA_964529145.1 uncultured Fibrobacteraceae bacterium
CTGGCGCTGGCCGCGGGGGTCAAGCAAGTGCATGCCGCCGATGTTTCCCCGGCCCGCCTGCATCGATACTTCACGCGCGACGGCGACGACGTTTTTACGGTTCGAAAGGAGATTCGCGACATGCTGGTCTTCGCACCCCATAACCTGCTTAGCGATCCGCCCTTCATGCGTCTGGAACTGATGGTATGCCGCAACGTGCTGATCTATCTGCAGGGAG
Source organism: uncultured Fibrobacteraceae bacterium (assembly GCA_964529145.1). Lineage (GTDB taxonomy): Bacteria > Fibrobacterota > Chitinivibrionia > Chitinivibrionales > Chitinispirillaceae > JAFGNB01. The sequence continues at coordinate 218 of CAZGVZ010000351.1, forward strand.
ATCTGCAGAAAAGAATTCTGCCCACATTTCATTACGCCCTCAATTACGACGGTCTCCTTTTTCTAGGCTCATCTGAGAGCGCAAGCACCAACGCCGAACTCTTCGATCTTCTGGACCCGCGCTGGAAGATCTTCCGACGGAAGGAGGTGTCGGCGGAACTGCCGCACCTGCCGATCAAGGTCATCAGGAACGAACCGCCGGTGATCGAACCGGGACCCGATATGCGGCCCGCGCGGCCGCAGACCAATCGCCTGGTGGAGCGTCTGCTCCTTGAGCGTTTCGCGCCAACGAGCATCGTGATCGAACGCGGCGGCACCATAGTTTACATCCACGGCAGGAGTGGCGGTTACCTGGAACCGGAGGAGCAGCAGCCCCGCAACAACGTCTTCGAAATGGCGCGGGAGGGCCTGCGCCTGCCGCTCTCTTCCGCGGTACACCGCTGCCTGGAGCACAGCGAACCGGTTACCGTGCGCGACGTGCGCGTACGCAACAACGGCGGATACACTAACATCGATATGACTGTAGACCGCATCATGATTCCCGAGGCCCTGCGAGGGCTCGTCCTGATCACCATCACACCCTCTCCAGCTCCAGTCGAGCAGTTGACGCCCTCCCCCAAACGGATGTCGGGTACGAAAGCCGGACCCTCGCCCGAACGTACGCAGGAGCTGGAACGCGAACTTGCTTTAATCAAGGAATCCAACCAGACCGTCGTGGAGGAGCTTCAGAGCACCAATGAAGAGCTCCAGAGCGCCAACGAAGAGTTACAGAGCACGAACGAGGAACTTCAGAGCTCGAAGGAGGAGATGGAATCGCTCAACGAGGAGCTCTCGACCGTGAACAACGAACTTGGCGCCAAGGTGCAGGCCCTCGCGCAGTCGAGCGACGACATGCAGAACCTGCTCAACAGTACCGACCTTGCGGTGATATTCCTGGACGACCGGTTAAGGGTCAAGAGGTATACGGCACGGACGCGCGACCTCATCAACCTGCGCGACTCCGATATCGGCCGCCCTCTGGACGACCTGAAAACCCAGCTGATCGACGACAGCCTGCTCGATGAATGCCGCCGCGTGCTCGATACGCTCATCCGGTATGAGAAGGATGTAAGCACCCGTGACGGCGGACGGCAGATTCTGCGCATCCTGCCGTATCGCACCTCCACAAACGTGATCGGCGGAGTCGTGGCCACCTTCATAGACATCACGCAGCTCAGAAAAGCCCAGGTGAGGACCGAGGAACTCTCCGCCGTTCTGGAAAATCTGCCGGTGGGAATCTGGATCACCGACGACCGGGGCAGGATCACGCTTACGAACAGGGCCGCCGACGACATATGGCGCGGAAGGGCCCCGCTTTCACGCAGTATCGAAGAATACGCGCAGTATCGCTGTTTCAGACCCGGCAGCGGCGCAGAACTGCGGCCCGACGAACATCCGCTGGCGCTGGCGATTTCCACGAAGGAACCGGTCCCGGGAATGGAACTCGACATTCGCCGCTTCGACGGCGGGGAGGGCGTGCTTCTGTCGTCCGCATCCCCGATTCTCGACACGCGCGGCGGGCTCATCGGCGCGGTGGCCGTTTCACAGGATATAACTCGACTCAGGCAGTCGGCCCGGGAGCTAGCGGAGAGCGAAGAACGCTTCAAGGCGCTCGTCACTGCCGCTTCGTACGCGGTCTACCGCATGAGTCCCGACTGGAGCGGGATACGTGAACTGCGCGGCAGTGAATTTGTCGCGGACACCTCCGAACCCGGCCGGAAATGGATTGATGAATACATCCTTCCCGAAGACCGGGAGCGGGTCCTCCAGGCGATAGGTAAGGCGATCGAGACCAAAGCCTTGTTCCAGCTCGAACACAGGGTGCCGCGCATCGACGGCACGGTGGGCTGGACCCTGTCCAGGATCGTCCCGGTACTCGACGCCAACGGCGGGATCCTCGAATGGTTCGGCGCGGCGTACGACATTACCGAACGAAAACGGGCGGAGAGCGAAAAGTGACCTCCCCCCCTCCCCGGAGCCCGGGAAGGAATTCGACCGGTCCGGCCCACCGGATCATGATTCACAAAGTGTATCCCTGGAGATACGAATAAGAACGTCGCGAAGCGGCTGCCCTTCGCACCCTGGCAGTCCGGAACAGGCTTTTGACGTTGACGAGCCCTCAATCAAGGAGGCACGACTTGGACCCGAAAGGCGAGACAAGAGCCGGACAGCTAACTGCGATCGCCGTTGAAAACGATACCATGACCGCGGAAGAGATCGGGAAAATGGACCGGAAAGCGCTCGAGGAGCTTGCGCTGCGTCTTCTCCGCGAAGCGGCGGCAGGCCGGGAACGCGAATCCGGTGAATCTCCGGTGACGAATCACCATATCGACGAACTGCGGAAACGGGCCGAGGCTGCGACGAAGGTGACGCGAGACCAGATCCGGACCATGCCTCCTGAAAAAGTACTGGAACTCTTTTACGAGCTCCAGGTACATCAGATCGAGCTCGAGATGACCATCGAAGAGCTCACCAGACTCCAGTCGGAACTGTACAGGGCGCACAGCGCTTCCGAGTTCGAACGCCGGCGTCTCGAGGCCGTGCTGGACGCGACACCCCAGGCTACGGTGCTGGTGGACTCAGCCTCGCACGACGTTTTCTATGTCAACAAAGCGGCAAGGGAGCTTTACGATGCCGACTATTCCGGCATGAGCGCGGAGAACTTTGCCGAAAGGATTCGTGCTCGCCTGCCGGACGGGACACCGGTCCTTCCCGGGGCGCTGTCCAAGGATTGTCTTCCCGGGGAAGGCAGAACCATATACAATCAGGAGATGATCGTCAGACGGGCGGACGGGCTGGACGTTCCGGTCCTGGTGAGCGCCGCGATGGTGGCGAACCATTACGACAATCCCGCCTGGGTGGTGGTCACAGTCATCGACATCACCGAACGCAAGCGGCTGGAGACCGACCTGCGGCGACGGGCGGACGACCTCGCGTCAGTCAATAGTGAGCTCGAGACTTTTTCCTATTCGGTTGCCCACGACCTGAGAAACCCCCTGCAGGTTCTCACCGGACTGGTACATATCCTTATCGAAGACTACTCGGAAAGACTCGACCCCGAACTCCAGGGATACCTTTCGAGAATCAGGAGCGGCACGGAACGTATGCGTTCGATCATCGAGGACATGCTCGCGCTGGCCAAGATCTCCCGTCAGGAGATCGAACCGGTGGAGGTCGATCTGAGCGAACTCGCCCGGTTGTCCGCGGGCGAACTCGCCGCGGCGAATCCAGGATGCAGGATCGAGGTTAAAATAGAGAAAGGGCTGAAGGCGAAGGCCGATGTACGCCTGATGAGCGTCGCGATGGGGAATCTACTAGGCAACGCCTGGAAGTTTTCCGGAAGAAAGGAAAAACCCGTGATCGAATTCGGCTCCTTTACCAGAAATGGTCAAACCGTATATTTCGTCAGGGACAACGGGGCCGGGTTCGATATGGCTTTCAAGGACAGCCTGTTCAAGCCGTTCGTACGCCTACATTCCGACAAGGATTTCAAGGGTACGGGCGTGGGCCTGGCCATAGTCGAGCGGGTGATAAGCCGGCACCAGGGCAGGATCTGGGCAACCGGAGAACCGGGGAAAGGAGCGACATTCTATTTCACACTTTCGTCGGAAACCGGGAAATGAAGCAAAGAAACACCGGCTGTCGCGTGGACAGCGGATTCCATGGCGGAAAAAACCGAAACAGGATGACACTGCAAAATGGCGCTGCATCCGATGGTTCGGTTTGTGCCGTCTGCCTTGAATAAAACCGCGCGTTTGGCTGTCTGCAAAACCGGACTCGCACAGCATGGTTCATTGCAGCGAAAAACGTGCGTACCCGCTTTACCGGCCGGAGGCTGCCGGGAAAGGCTCTTATCGGATGGAAACTTTCATTCTGGAAGACCACGAATCTATGCGCATGCAGGTGTACTCAAAGCCGCGGTGGCTTCGGCGTGTAAAGGCGGTCGCGTCAGTGTAACGGTTGGCGATGACGGCCGGGGATTCGTGCCCTCCGGAGTCCTCAAGGAAACGGCGGACGAGAGCCGCCTCGGCCTGTTCAGCATCCGCGAATGTCATCGACTGTTCGGCGGTGAGCTGGAGATTCAAAACGAGCCGGGCAAAGGAACGAGTGTGACGATTTCATTGCCAATGAATGCATTTTAAGGAGGCGTGAAGGATTATGGACTTTAATATGGCGTCTGTCCCGAAACTCTCTTCCATGCAGTTGCCTTTTCGCTATTGTCCGGGCCAACGCCCGAGGTCTTGAAACCACCTCCATATATCCTCTTTACCGTCCGGAAGGAATCCCAGTCCAGTCTCCTCTGCACCGCTTCGAACGCGAAGGGAACGATGCAGCCGCATCTGCCGCAATCCGCGGTGGGCCCCATGACGCACGGCACTTTCCTGTTCCCCCCGGCATCGAAACTCACGATAGCTTCCGATACCGCGCAACGCGAGGTTACCGAGGAGCACTCTGCGGATTTCATCAGTTTCAGGATCAATTTGCTGTTGAGGATGAAGTCGCCGTACTCCCTCTTCAGCCGGATCAGACGGTCGATCATCAGATCCCGTTCGTGCCCGCCAAGGTAGAGCGATCCGTCTTCACCGCGCTGGGGAGTGTACA
>CAZGVZ010000351.1:4867-5146 GCA_964529145.1 uncultured Fibrobacteraceae bacterium
AGGCTGAAATGGATTCCCCGTACAGCCGTTTTCCGCCACTCCTCCAAGAACGCCTCGACGCAGCCCGCGTTGAGCCTGTTAAGCACGCATGCGACATTCACCCGGATGTCGTTCCTGTCGACATGCGCCTTGATCGCATCGTAGGTTTTCGCACCACGTATCTCCTCGTGCACTTCCTTCGTCCCGTCGACCGAAACGTTGAACGTGCTGTTTGTTAATCGTAGAAGCGGCAGGGTTCCGTTTGTGAAGAGGCTGATGTAGGACACTCCCAGATACTGG
>CAZGVZ010000352.1:0-5137 GCA_964529145.1 uncultured Fibrobacteraceae bacterium
CCGGCCAGGTGGTCGCGTACACGGTAGAGTGAAGCTGACCGCGGGATGGCAGTACCTTATTCGGGCGTTTGCACCCCGCGGGAGCTGGCACCCCGGCGGGGTGTTGGGCTGGCCGCCAGGGTGCTGAACTTCCCGCGACGGTTGGCCCCCCGGCGGGGTGTTAAGCCGGCCGCCAGGGTGCTGAACTTCCCGCGACGGTTTGCACCCCGGCGGGGTGTTTGGCCTACGGTAGCCACAACTTGCGTACCAGACGAAGTACTGCTAGAATCGCATCATGCCTGGATCATTTCCATATTATGAGTGTCGCCCCTTTGGGCTGAATCCGTTCGCGTTTCAGGACACGGTGTCATGATGTCAGCTCTGGTTCCGTTTTTCTATTATTTGAGCGCGTATTCCCTTGGTATCGCCGTCCTCGTATCGGTTGCAATCGGTTCAAAGAGAGGGAAGGAACCCTCCGTTGCCGGTTTTTTTTACGCCACCTTGAGCATGACTCTGACGGTTTTATCAAGTACACTTCAGAATTACCTTCGGTTGCCCGTGGAATCAGCGGGCTCGGAAATACTCTCGGGGTTCAATTACCTCACCGCGGCTTTCTTTACGGTTCTCATTATCCGATTCTTTAATGGCGTGTATCCCTGGCGGGGAGCCCGCATGATTAATGTAGTAACGCTTGCCGTAACGGGCGTCCTGACTCTTATGACCGCCGTCAATCTGGTGACTCCCTTCGCGAAGCTGATTCCCGATCTCTTGCTGGGAGTGAAAAACGCGGCGATCGTATATACGACGATTCTCACGATATCTTGCCGTCGCCGGACGGAGCGGACGCGGACGATCCGGTTTACCCGGATCATCGTTCCGGTAGTTATCCTCTGCATACCGATGATGGTAATTACCGAACAGGCTGTTTTCAATTCCTTCATGCTGCGGTTCCTTCCCGGAGTATCTCTTCGTGGCCCCTGGGTGCTTCCCGGGATTTATATTGTTTGGTGTCTGGCCTGGCTGATGACGGGAATAAAGAAACCGGGTGTTGGTGTCATAACACCCTCCGGTGAGTTTTGCGCTGCTTACGGTATTACCCCACGCGAACGTGATGTGATGATTCTGCTTGTCCAGGGGCGAAGTTATCGGGACATCATGGAGGCACTTTTCATATCCCTCCCGACTGTTAAAACCCATATATCGAATCTGTACCGCAAAACGGGAACCGTAAACCGGCTGGAATTGGCGGTCAAGGCAGGCATGATCACCGGAATCGCTGAAAATCATACAAACGGCTGATGGCCGGTACCGCAAGTTTCCTCTAGACTTCGACGCATAACGCTTGTCGCGTTTTGAATGGAGGTCGCAATAATGAAAAGGTCATTGTACTGTGCGGTTATGGTTTTGATCGTGCTGGGTTTTCATGTCGGAGCCGATACAAAAAAATCCGGAGATACACCGGAACTCGTGTTGCCCGATCTCTCGAGTATCGCCGACGGGACGTACACCGGATCGCACCGGTCGGGACTGGTGTCCGCGACGGTAGAGATCGCGGTTGAGAATCATGTGATTACCGCCTTTGTCATCAAGAAACACCGGTGCGGCAAGGGTCGCCCCGCGGAGGCCGTTGCCGGCAGAGTCCTTGAACAGCAAACCCTCGAGGTCGACGCCGTTTCGGGAGCCACTGCGTCGAGCAGGGTTATCCTGAAGGCTGCCGGGAAGGCCCTGGCGGATACGACGGGGAGGGTGCGATGAAAGCGAGTAACATGAACGCGGTGAAATTCATCGTCATCATACTTGTCGCCCTTGGCCTGCGTATGGTTGCGGTCGTTGTTTACGGCGGCGATCCCATCGCCGGTGTCCATCAATACCGCGAGATCGTCGCTGCCTGCAAGGTTTTTCCCTTCGCTCTGGGTATGCTGGCCATGGCGTATGGTGCTTTTCTGGCGGTATACCTGACATTCAGAAGATATTGGGCGGGAAGACCTGTGCAACAGGGGCTTGTCTTTGGTTCCCTCTTCGGCCTGATCTGGGTTGTCGGCATGATCGAGGGAGCACTCGTTCTGGCTACTTCCCTGAAGCATGAAATCCTCTTTGGTCTCTGCGAGGTGCCGCCTATCCTGAGCGTGGGGTTGCTGGGCGGTTTGCTCTTCGGCTCTGCAAACGAGGATACTCCGCCGCCCGTTGCTTCGGGACTAATGGATGGATTGTATACCTCCATAGCCATTGTCCTGTCATTTTTGGCGGGTCGATATCTTTCCTATTCCGTGATCAATGTGGAGTCGGCCTTCCTGAAACTCCCCGCCGAAACCTTTCTCTGGACGCTCGCGATGGGGATGACCGTCGGGGTACTGTATCAGTTTTGCGGAAGAACTCTGCCCGGATCTCCTCTCGTGAAAGGTCTGCTCTTCAGTTTTGTCGTATTTGGAATTGACTGGATGCTGTTCACGCAGGTTGTCCCCGTTTTGTTTTACGTTACCCCGTTTGAGTGGTTCCGCTCGTATGTTGTTCGTGTCTTGGTGGACTGCGTTTTCATCGCGATGGGGATCTTCGTGTCATCGAAGGCCCAACGGGGGTGACGAATCGCCGGCGAAAGCTCAACACCCCGGCGGGGTGTTGAGCTTCCTGCGATGAGCTTGCACCCCGGCGGGGTGTTGAGCTGTCCGCCGAGGTCTTCATTCAATTTTATTTTCTGCGTCTTCGTACGAAACCCGCGATAGCCACGGCGATTACGACGAGCGCGATCGCGAGAACAACTATCGGTATTGCCGATCCGGCAATACCGAACGAGCCTTTCCCGACTTTTTTGATGCCGGAAGCGGGGTTGTACTGTTCGTCGAGGTACGAGGTGACCCAGGCGAGGGGAGCGTTCCAGTTGATCGCTACCTCGTTCGTAGAATACGAGCGGATGTCGTCCGCGTAGCGTTTGGAGCGTGCGACCTTCTGTACCATGAATGATGTCGCCTCGTCGCTTGCCTTTTCGTTGGGTCCACCAGAAAGTGCGCCCGGGGGCGGCGGCGGGAATCCGCCATCCTCATCGTCGGCCCAGAAGCGATGATGTGGATAATACATCGGGTTTTCCCCGTAGCCCGCGACGAAGCTCTTGCAAAGGGCGTTGCGTCCCAAGAGATAGTCGACCGAGGTTGCGATGGCGTCGAGGTATGATTTCTTTCCCGTCGTGTCGTAAGCATAGGCCATCAGAATCAGCTTGTTGAGCACGCTCGAACTTGAGCCCCACTCATATTCGAACATCGGCATGAGGTACCCCTCGTCCTTGATCTGCGCGACATAGCGGTCGGCACCGGCCAGCACGAGGGAAGAGACCTTCGCGAGCGTCGCCTTGTCTACCTTGTCCCCATTAAGCATGAGTGAAAGGTGCGCGAGGGTCGCGACGCCGCCCCAGTACATCGGTCCGTTTGGTGCGCTCGATGCTGCGATAATCTTGTCGCTGGAAAGAGCTTTCACCATCTCTTCTTTGAACTCGGGCCGGCCCGTCGTGATGTAGAGTTCGGTCGCGGCCCAGTAGTATTCGTCTTCGAGATAGAAATCGTCGTAGTTTCCGCCACCGTTACCCGGGATCCTGCCGTACTTGAATTCGGGGTTCTCCCGCGCGGCCTTCCATGCCCGTTCCGCCGCGGCGAGGCATCGTGCGGAATAGTCCGCGTCGAACGGCTCGATGAGTCGCGCCATCTGGGCCGCGCTCGCCGCGAGGTTGAGCGTCGCGGCGGTCGAGGGCACGAAGGCAAAACGGTCATTTACACGTTCGGAGGGTTTGTACGGTATGGGCGACCAGACGGGTTCATGGAGTTTGTGGTGTACCATTCCCGCCTGCTCGTGGCCCTCGGGCACCTGCATCCCGAGCATGAAGTCCATCTCCCAACGTGCTTCGTCCAATACGTCGGGAACCCTGTTTCCCGCCTCGGGAATGGCGAGCGAGCCGTCCGGATACTGCGTCGGGTTCCGCTCGTAAAGATTCAAAAGCGTCCAGACCGAGATACCGCCGTTGACCACGTACTTCCCGTAGTCGCCTGCGTCGAACCAGCCCTTGCCCGCATTCAGGAGGTAATCACGCTTCGGCCACACCACGCCGAAGGTGTCGGGTCCCGAGAAGGGCTCGACGGAATCGTCCGAGGCATACCAGGGCTCGTGCGCCCAGGGACCTGCGAGATCCTCGTCAAGCGCAAGCCCCGCGCGATTCAGATAGAAATAGCGCATCGCGTCCTTTGAAAGAACGTGATACAAATCCTTTTTGATGTCGAATGGAAAACTCTCCTTGTCTCCGACCTTCAGCACGAAACCCTCTCCCACCTTCCTGAACGAAGAAAAATCGACGTGATGCAAAAAATCGCGCGAGCTCAAATCCTCGCCGAGCGGAGTTGTCTTTCCCGTCGAAACTGATTTCCCGTCCGCGTCGATGAGCTCCCAATCCAGGGGCTCCGCCGCGTCGCTCACGACCGCCGCCCGCTTTACCGCTTTCGGCAAATATCCCGTCTGATTCACCCGAACTGCCGGGAGCTTGTCGAGTGCGATATTCTTCCGCGGGATCACCTTCGGCAAATTCTTTCTTGAAGGCTCTGGAACGTCCGCGCTCCCGAGCTTGAAGAAAACTCCGGTTCCGAAGAGTCTGGGATTCTTCCAGGAGTTATCCCCCGTGTCGTAGATGGACCAGATCAGCTTTGAATCGCGGTCCTTGACCGTCGCTCCGTTTGCCTGGAATTGCATTCCGACGGTAAAGCCGTGGTAGGGCACGATATTGTTGTCGAGCTTCACCGCGAGTTCCACGCCCCAGCCGCCTTCGACCTCGAAGGCGTAGCCCGACACGTCATACCCCTCTTCCATAAAGCGCACCCCGGTGAGCGAAAGACCCGTCGGGTCGTCCTTCCCGATATTCGTCGCGTTTACGTTCGCCTGCACGATCCCGGGGCCGTAGGCCGTCGCGTCGAGATTCCCCGAAAGATTAAAATAGAACTCGACAGAATCCTCGTTCCAGAAATTCTGCCCGTGCCTCCCCGCGATAATCTTCTTGTCGGGCATCTCCATCCTGATATAGATATTGCGCATGTCCGCGCAGATTGCCCAGGTAAACTGACCGTTATCCGCCAAGTCCCCCGAAACGTAGGGCCCCGCCGTCACCGTGTACGCGGGCACCCCGGCCCAG
>CAZGVZ010000353.1:0-5134 GCA_964529145.1 uncultured Fibrobacteraceae bacterium
GTATTTTGATAAGGAGAGCTGTGTCCCTGAAGCTATTTTTTCAATTAACGGCCATAGAGGTCATCGTCAAAGCCCCTCGCGCAACAACAGGAAACGTGAGTTGCTCCTTATGAGGCGACGCTGCTTTCCGGTGACCGGCAACGAACTGCTTTTTACCATCCCCTTATAGAAAGAAAAAGCGATCATGGCACATTTTATCCTGTTCCTCGCTGACGGTTTCGAAGAGATCGAAGCCGTTACCGTGATCGATCTTCTCCGGCGGGCCGGTATTACCGTTACCACCGTTGGTCTGAAGGAGCGGGAAGTACGCGGAGCGCATGGAATCGCAATTCAGGCAGATACAACTATAATGGATTTCCCATCCTCGTATGATGGAATCATTCTCCCCGGTGGGAGTAAGGGCACCGACAACCTGGCACGCTCTGAACAGGTGCTGTCAATTGTTCAGGAGACATTCAGGAAGGGGCTCATGTGCGCCGCGATCTGCGCAGCCCCCGCCATTTTTGGAAAGGCCGGTATATTGCATAATATCCGTGCTACCTGTTATCCCGGTTTGGAGGATCAGCTTACGGGAGCAAGATTCATCGAGGCTGCGGTGGTGAGGGATAAGAACATCATCACGAGCAGGGGTGTGGGAACGGCAATCGCGTTCGCACTCGAATTGATTACGATCACCAAAGGGGAAGAGTCCGCGGAACGGGTCGGCGGACAAATACTGTATTCATGAAGAATTCAGCCCTTCAATCATTGGTACGGTTCGCTGCCGCGATCCCATTCTTGTCGGGGTGGGGTATTGCCGCAGGTATCGAAAACGATACCGCGGCGGTCCGCTATATATTAGACAGAAACGGACGGACCGATATTCCGGTGATGCGAATCGCGGATACTGCCGCAGGGCGTGTGACGGATCTGTACCTGTCGCAGCTTGAACTGCACCTGATCCCCGATACCATCGGAACGCTCACCGCGTTATCGACCCTGAATCTGGATCGCAACGAGCTCGCGTCGCTTCCTGAAGGAATTGGAAAGCTATCTCGTTTGAGAGTACTGAAAGCTTCCCATAATCTGCTTTCCGACCTGCCTCGATCGATGGCGCGATGTTCATCATTGACACGGGTTGAACTTGACCATAACCGGTTCGTCGCATTCCCCGAACCGATAGTCGCTCTCCCGAAACTCGAAACGCTGTCCCTGCGTTCGAACAGACTCGGCAGAATTCCCGCGCTAAACACCGTCGTGCTCAAATATTTTTATGCAGGCAACAATGCCGTTTCCGAGATCGCCGAAGAGATCGAAAAGCTCGTAGAGCTCGAAATTTTACAGCTCAATAACAACATTCTCGAGTATCTCCCGGCTGGACTTTTCCGGCTTCTCAAGCTGCGCAAGCTCGATTGCAGTTCCAATAAACTGCTCTCGCTTCCGGAGCAGATAGGGGACCTGGCCTCACTTACCGACCTCTACCTGAGTGACAACAGACTTTCAATTCTGCCAGGCTCGATCGGAGCGGTACAGAAACTGCAGTGGTTGTATATTGACAATAACAGGCTTTCCGGAATTCCTGACGAGCTGACTTTACTGAGCGGGCTGCAATGGCTCTCGCTTTCAGGAAACAGACTGGAATCGTTCCCTCAGTCGTTCGGAGATCTGGTCAATCTCACGATCCTGTCTCTTTCGCATAATCGGTTAGTCGCACTGCCTGATGATATCGGAAAATTGAAAAAACTCCGTGCCCTGCGCTGTGAAGACAACAGACTCTCCACATTACCCGAAAGTATCACCGAACTTCAAAACCTGCAGTACAAGAGCGGCGGCACGATATATCACAATTTGCAGATCGCCAATAACAGACTCTGCTCCCTTAATGAAAAAGTGTCGCTCTGGGCAGATCAGTTCTGTCCCGAGTGGCGACAATATCAAAAATGCAGTGAATAAATTCGTCCGTTTCGGCGTTCCATCGTCGATTTACCCTGGCCGTCAATGGACCTGTTCTCGTTCGCGCAGGTGGTGATCACCGCGGCATCGGACGAGATGCTCGATCTCGAGGTCGCGGGAGACCTGGAGTTGAGCGACCGGTCGGTCGTGCTGTTGTCGAACGGCGGCTACGTTCCGTTCATCCGTTTCTACACCAACGATACCAATACGGTGCGCATCGGGTGCGACGTGCGGTTCAACGGCATGCTGCTCGCCCCGCTCGGGGAAATCGTCATGTATTCCCGCGCGCAGTGCAGCGGCGCGCTTTACGGAAAGAAAGTATCCATCGAGCCTGACGCGGTCATCCTGAGCGACATGATCGATCCCAACGGCGACAGGGACGGAGACGGCGTGCCGAACGTGATCGAGGCGATTACGGGGACCGATCCCGGGGACTGTTCGGATTACGAACAGGTCGCGATTCCCTGTCCGGCGCTCATCGACAACACGCAGGAGGTGACGGTGGTGTACGATTACTGGATGTTTCCGGATCTGCGGTTCGCGGATTCGGTCGCAGTCACGTTTCCGGCGAACTCACTGGAAAAACCGTATATTCCCCTGATCATCCGAGTGAAGAACGATCCGCCCGACGGGGTTGCATTCGTGATGGAAGGCAGTGCGCCGGCGGGAAGGTATTTCGACATGAACACGTACAACTCCATCGTACCCGGACATACTGTCTCCATGCAGCTTCCGGTGAACCGTGTGCTCTCGGGGAACCGGACCGGGCTCGCTAAACGGAAGGGTAACGGTTCCGATACCTACACCGCGATAACCGGCGTACAGCCCGGTCCGTTCGGAGTCGTTGCGGACCTCGAAGAGGAGTCCGGTCTTCTCATGGCGTCGCACCCGGCGGACACGGCGAACCCGGAGGCTATCGTCGCCTATTTCGACGACGGTACGATCTTCTCGGGAAACGGGAACATAAGGATCCATTGCAGCGTGGTCATCGATGGCCTGAATGACGACTCGGCACGGACGGGAACGTTGACGATCACCTATACGGACTACTCCTCCGGAACCGGCATCGCCAGAACAGCGACACTCCCCCTCGCGAGCACGTTCCGCACGCTCGTGAACGGAAACGAAAACACCGGTATCGTACGGCCGGGCCCGGTCGAGATTACGGGGATACGGGTCACGGTGCCCTCCGGGGAGATCGATTACGATCTGCCGGTAGCGGTGCCTTACCGGATCGAAAAGGGTACGGGGATGAAAATCACGGTAGAAAAGAGCGCCGCGCAGCTCCGTGACACGCTCTGGCGGGGGGATCGCATCGAACTCTCTCGCGTCCCGAACGATGTGGAGTTCGAGTCCACGAGCATCGGCGGTGAGGGGAGGATCAAGGTGTCCCACTCGTCATCCACCACCGACCCGATCGTCTCGTACGACTACTTCCTCAAGGACCACCTCGGCTCCACCCGGATGGTGCTCGACGAGGCGGGAGTAGCCTCTGAAGCGATCATGTACCAGCCGTACGGATCGATGAGCGACCCGCTCGGAGCCTCAAGCCCGGAGATCGGGGCGAGGGAGCAGTTTACGGGCAAGGAGTTCGACGAGGAGGGGGCGGACGAAGACCTTGGCATCGAAGGAATGGGACTGTTTTACTTTGGAGCGAGGTACTATGACCCTGAGATAGGCATTTTTACCAGTACTGATCCTTTGGATTATTTTTGGAATTCATATAGCTATGTCGGTGGAAATCCTATCGGAGTAACTGATCCTGACGGTTTGGCTCCAGACTACGATGCTGCATCAGCAAACGGTGGAGACAATGCCTACAATACTGCTGTTGGGCAGCTTTACGAATTAAGTCCAAGCACTTGGCAAACTATGATGGATGCACCAGATGTCATGTCATTAGCTGATCTCAATTCAGCTATTGGGGGTTTGCAGGACTGGGGCGCATATATGAATTATATGAATATGATGACAATGAATGACAGTTGGTTTAGATCTGCACTTGGATGGGCTCTCGATGCTTATGGCATTGCTGCAAATTATGATCCTACTGGAGTAAATTTTGTCGCTCAGAAACTAATGTCAACAATTTATACAGAAATAAATTACGCTGTGGAGCAAAGACTCTATGGACAAGGAAACGATGTGTCACGCTGGATGTCGCATGGGGCAAATATCGCAAGCGCTGCTTTTAGTCTTGGTGTCGCCAGCAAAATTACGTCGGCAAATTCTGTTGGAAATGTCAATACTTTGAGGGGAACTGCGAGTTCTGAGGTTGATCTCAATCTGATCATTCTTAACAGAGGTGCATCTGCAGGAGCTAAATGATAAATATGGGAAAGATACTGCTGCTATCTATTGCGACCCTTTTTGCTTTGCTTTTTGCACTATATGGTTTTATAAAAGCAAGGAAGTCTTTTAGAATGACAACAGAACAAGAAAGATTTATATTTGGCAGGGCAATTGCAGCAATCGCTCTTGGAACGATATGGTTTATTGTAGCTCTATTTCACCTCGTAAAGTCTTTTAGTTAGTTTGCGGGTTCATTCTCTCACCACCTTTTCCACCCCTTCCTATCCTTCCTCGCAAAAAGCTCTATTTTCTTCAATGTCGGATACGCCTTCTCAATAATCCGATAGAGGTCATCAGGTTTTTCTGAATGCTTGCCCCTCTTTGCATTTATCACACTTTCGGGCCTCACTTTCGGATCGGGACACGGCATCTTTCCCTTGGTTCCGATCAATAAAAGTTCATGTCTTGACCTCGCCCAATGTCCCATGCCCACCTTATCTTTTACCCAGATCATACTTGACCGATAAGTGAAACCCCATTCACCCATCACAAAAAGCCCTTCCCGTAATTTCGGACTGGTAACCCAGAGATACAAAACAGCGGATCGGGTGCAAATATCGCTTACTGGATTTTGAGCAATTTCATCAACGGTCATTGTTGGATACTGGTTTTCAACTGCTCGATTGTCTGTTACTGCATGATCATATTGCCATGGCGGATCGGCTAAAATTACGGAAAATTTCCCAAGGCTCTTTTTAAGCGGCTCGAATTTTCTGCTTTCTTCCTCCAGTTCTTCAAGGCGCTTTTTCTTTCTTTCACTGGTCTTTTCTGCCTGCACATGATTGGCTATTTTCCGAAAGACTTCCTTACCTGTGGGATTAAGTCTTTCAGCAATCTGCTTGACCTCAAT
>CAZGVZ010000354.1:0-5130 GCA_964529145.1 uncultured Fibrobacteraceae bacterium
TGGCCCGGAAGGCGGAGGAGGCGGGTTTTCTTGTCCTGGCCGGCGCCTGGCGCGAAGATGTGACCCTTCCGGAGTACTGGTTGCGGCGGCAGGTCCTGCGCCGACTGATGCGTAATCGCCGCAGCGGTGTTTGTCGCCGGAGGAATCGGCCTTCTGGGAAAACTACAGATCAGGCGCCCCTTCACTATAAACACCGCTACCCTGATCTCGATTCCCGCTTTCAACCGGCCTGAAGGGTAACGACGGTTCCGGGGTTCGGGTTCACCATCCCCCGACATTCTAAGGTTACGGGGTTGACAGAATAGAACAACCTCGCTATAACACTGTTGTAAACTATGTAGCACTGTTATAATGAGGTTTGAATGGTATCGACAAGGACGGGACATCAATCAGTCAAAGCCAATCTGGTAAAACGGGCTTTCGCCGAAGCGGCTAAAAAGATCATCATCGAGGAAGGAATAGAATCGGTTTCCGTCCGCAAGGTGGCGGACCGGGCCGGGTATACCTTCGCCACACTGTACAATCACTTCAAAAGCGAAGATGAACTCCTTTGGTACACCCGGAACATCATGATAGGCGACATAGTCGCATATATGAATGCGCTGAAAGGGGAAGATGCCGCCGGCATCCACGAGGTACAGAAGATTTTCAGCAGATACCTCGATTATTTTTTAACCTACCCCAACGTCTTCCGGTTCTTCTACTTTCACCGGCTGAAGCGCTCCGAGAAGCCGGAAGGCTGCGAGACGAATATACCCGGAGGAGATGAAGCCCTCCGGGCCTTCGAGTTCCTGACCGTTTCCGGGTGCTACACCGCCGATGAAGTGGGTACGATGATACAGACTATGATCTTCTGCGCACACGGGCTCCTTACGCTGTCCATATCGGACAACGACGAACTCAGCCTTCGGGAGGTCCACTCCCGGATGGATGAAGTCATACGGTTCCTCCTGCCGGACCCGGGGACAAAGAAGAGAGGGAGAAAAACATGAAAAGCCTCATTCTTTATGACTCGGTATTTGGAAACACCGAAAAAATCGCCCAAAGCCTCGGTGACGCCCTTGCCGCGGAGGGAACATCCTCCGTGGTAAAATCGGAAGCTTTTTCACCCGAGGCGCTCAGGGGAATTGATCTCCTGATCATCGGTTCGCCGACTCGGGCCTTCAAGCCGACCCCGGCAATTACGAACCTGGTGAGGGGCCTTGATCCCCGCAGCATCGCAGACATACCGTCGGCAGTCTTCGATACTAGGATAGCCCTGGAAGACATCAACGTGAGGTTAATCCGATTCATCCAGAGCCGGATCGGCGGCGCCGCCGGGGTCATGGCGAAAATGCTTTCCCGGCGGGGAATCTCACCTATCACGGAACCTGAGAGCTTCTGTGTCCTTGAATCCGAGGGGCCGCTGAAGGAAGGTGAACTCGATCGGGCGGTCTTGTGGGCCTCTATGTTAATCCATAAAGCAAAAGGAGGCGAGCAATGAAAAAAGGGCCGAGGATTCTCCTCATTGTCCTGGCCTCACTGGTCGTGATAGTCGCAGTCGGGGCGGTGGCCGCATCGGGAATGGTAAAAGGACTGGAATCCTTTCTCGCGGATGTCGTAATCGAACCGGTGGACCTGAATGCTGTAGCCGATGGCACCTACAAAGGCAGAACCGATGCGGGAATCATCCAGGTCCGCCTGGAGGCAGACGTTCGGGATCACCGGATAACGGACATTCAACTGCTGAAGCACCGAAACGGTCAGGGGGCCGCAGCAGAGGGACTCATCCCGCGGATCATCGAAGAACAGAGGATTGACCTGGATACGGTCTCCGGAGCCACCTACAGCAGCCTGGCGATTCTGGACGCGGTGGAAGAGGCGCTGACAAAAGAAGGAAAGAAATAAGGAAATACAGATGGACTCACATACTACAATTCCCTTTACTGCTACTTTCATTCGCATCGCATCCATAGCTGCGATTGCTCAACTCCTGGTTCTTTCAGTCGGCATTGTGGTGACCGCCGGTGTCGGCGTGATACCTACCACGGCTATTGGCTTTTTTACCCTGATGCACGACAACCTTCTCATGGGTTTCCTGATCGATGACTTTTT
Organism: uncultured Fibrobacteraceae bacterium; assembly: GCA_964529145.1. Lineage (GTDB taxonomy): Bacteria > Fibrobacterota > Chitinivibrionia > Chitinivibrionales > Chitinispirillaceae > JAFGNB01. The sequence goes on from CAZGVZ010000354.1 coordinate 2,095, forward strand.
CTCGGTCCTGCTGATCACTCTCTACCTCTTTACCTTTCCGGCATTGTTCCAGGTCCTGAAGACACGGAACTTCTCCCTGTCTTTTTATGGCGCGATACTTTCGGTCATTGCCGTAATCCTGACCCTCTCGGCACATACCGGGTTCTCCCTGCTGCACCTGAACGGGCAGTACTGGGCGGCAACAGACGAGATGACACGGACCCGGTTCCTGACAGCCGGCGAAGCCGTCATCGCCGGCAACATTTGGAACAGTACGGCGGGGTTTTTCTCCGGAGTCTTTCTCCAGGGAGGGGGTATACTGATGTCCGCCGCCATGGTCGGCTCCGGCCGTTTCCGCAGGCTGACGATTATCGCAGGCCTCCTGGCCAACAGCCTAGACCTGATCAATCACCTCATCGGCCATTGGCTTCCCGTTATGGCCCGGATTCTCCTGTTTGTCGGAGGTCCCTTCTATCTTGTCTGGTACATCATGCTCTTCCTGGATCTGAGGAGGCTGAGAAAAGAGAATATATATATCTCTACATCAGGTTAAGCTTATTTTGATGCCCGCCTCGACGAGGGGGACGAACTTGAATCCGTCCAGCTTGCGCCAATCCTTCTCCGTTTCCCTGCACAGCTTTAGTTTCCCTATACGCGGGGCGGCGTAGAAACCCGGGCGCGCGCGAATGGCGCTTCGACGCAATGCTCGGCGGGCCCTCTCGAAAAATTGCCTTCATGAGCTTTATGAGGTAGTATTGCGGCGTGGGAAATCGAAGCATCGCCCGCTATTCGGGTTTCTTCGTTCGACGAGCGTCCGGAGACCTCCGCATCCTGCCGCGCGGCCGGCGCAGGCCGGCCGGGGAAGGCCTCGGGGCGGCTCGCGATGCCGGTTGAAAAAATGATCTTCTCATATTTCTCGTTCTTCACGTTCTTCGCAAGCGTCGCGATGGGAATCATCGGGCTCAAGCTCGATCCGAAAGGCGGGATAAACCGGGCCTTCGCCGTTTTTTCGTTCATCGTATCGATCTGGGCTTTCGGAGACATTTTTTACTATCTAGCGGCGGACTGCGAGACCGCGTGTTTCTGGTACAGATTTACCGCGATCAGCTGGTGCGGCATATTCTTCGGCGCCTTTTATTTTTATACGGAGTTCACGGGATATTTGAAAAAAAGCCGCGTTCTCAAGGCGGTCGTTTTGCTGTACACCGTTTTCCTGATCATAATGGAAATCAATGAGCCGCTGACGCTGTATCCCTCACCATACGGGTATATCGAAGACATCGATTTTCTGGCGCCGGGCTTTTTTCTACTGCATGCGCCTCTCTTTATCCTGGTGGCCGGAGGTACCGTATTGGTCATCCGGAGAATGGTCGCCACTCCTTCCAGGAGGATAAAAAAAATGATGACTGTTTTTCTCGTCATCGGAGGCCTTACGTATCTTTCCGGGGTTCTGCTCAACATACTGCAGAACATCCTTAACCGGCCCATCCCGCCGTTCGGCTCGTTTTTCATGATCGTCTTCATCGCGGGGGTCTTGTTCCTCATGAAAAAGTATAGGCTCATGAGAATCGACTACCGCATGCTGCAAAACGAGACGTTCGATATCTTAAGCGATTTCATCTTCATCCTTTCGCCGGAAAGGAAAATAATCGATATCAATATAACGGCGAAAAAAGCCGTGAAAGAGAAGGAAGACGACATCTCGTCCCTATTCTCGGATAAAAACGAGCTTGAAGGTCTGTTTAGGACGGATGTCTCGGAACAGGGAAAAAGCAATCCTAAATACATGCTGGTAAAGGGAAAAAACGGGGAGAGCATACCGACGCACGTTTCCCTACGCCGAGTATTCGACGATTTCAAAGACCATATCGGCACCATCCTGATCGCCAAACCATTAACCGATTTCGAGAAAATTGCGGATGAAAACAGCATCTCCCGGCGGGAGAGAAGTATCATTCTTTGCCTGGTGGAAGGGCTTTTGAACAAGGAAATATCGGCACGACTGAATATTTCGGAAAGCACCGTAAAAAACCATATCACGAATATCTATCAGAAGACGAATACCATAAATAAAGTCGAGTTGATCAGGCTGTTTTTCCTCCACGAAATCTGAAATCCCATCGCGTCCGTTCCGCCAATTCGATTTTCTGGAATATACCGGATGCGGGACGGACTCAATTAGCCCCGCCGCCTCTATAGGAGAAATCTCCTATAGAGGCCCGCCGTATTCCGATCCAATATAGTAAAAGTATAAATTGCCTTGACGTTGCCCTGACGCGGAAAAGGAGAAACCGCCATGAAAATAAAGAAATCCTTGTTTACGGGTATCATCCTTGCGGTTTTCATCCTGGTCATGAACGGCTGCCCCTCGCCGGTCGGAGGCGGAGGGGGAGGGGGGACGAAACCTTCCGGATGCGGCCGCGCCAATTCGATTTATGTGAGCGACGGTACGGTCTATACGGCGGGGTACTATTGCGATGGTCCGGATAAAGTTCCCTGCTACTGGAACGGCACCGCCCGGACCGACCTTGACCATAGCGGGCACGGCGGGGAAGCCGCCTCTATTCAGGTGAGCGGCGGTGCGGTCTATGCTGCGGGGTACGACGGCGACGGAACACGCGAATATGCCTGTTTTTGGACCGGCACTGCCAGGACCGACTTTGAAGAACCGGACGATACAGTGACGACGAAGGCGTTATCCATTTACGCGAGCGGCGGCACGGTCTATACGGCCGGATATTTCATAGGAAAAGACACGACCTGGGGAAGGGACTATGCCGCATGCTACTGGACCGGTGCCGCCATGGCCAGTATTTATGGTCCTAACAGGTTTTCAACGAGGGCCAATTCGATATATGTGAGCGGCGGCAAGGTCTATACGGCGGGGTATTACTCCAACTTTGATTCGAATGGCTGGCCCTGCTACTGGGACGGGACCTCGCGGATCGACCTGCCCGGCGACGGCAAGCACAAGGCGGAGGCCCTTGCGGTCCAGGTGAGCGGCGGCACGGTCTATACGGCGGGGTACTATGACAACGGCGTCCATAAGATTCCCTG
>CAZGVZ010000355.1:0-5119 GCA_964529145.1 uncultured Fibrobacteraceae bacterium
GTTCCTTTGGCCTGAACGCTCCTGGTATTCCATAAACCTACCAGATCTTCCTCCTGGACGGAAGCCTCGATTGCTGAATTGCAGAAAGACATGATTCCGGCCGAAGCCAATGCGCACAGAATGGCTAAAAATTTCATCGATTGAATCATACCCTTTCACTCCTTTCGGTTTCTGAAACCTGTTGCATTCGGAACCAGCGAACACGGATAATGTCCGGCTTGTGCGGACATAGCTTTTAAACATGGATACAGGCCACCTCACTCCGGTGTTCCGCAGATTGATACCCCCGGTGACATTGCGGTCTGCTGCACCCGGCAGGTTTATCCGATTCTGTCCGCAATCTCAGCGATCCACCCGCAGTTCTGCGATGAATACCGTTACAATACCATTCCCTGCACCGGGTCTCCTCATTATATAGATGCCGTGCGCATGCGCCGGCAACTCTCTCCGTTTCCCCGAGACTCTACCCCTCATATCGAACAGAACAGGCTCTCCGGCGCCACTGTCGGGAAAACGCATCCGTATTACGGACCCGCGGGCCGAATTTTCGACTTTTTCCTCGAGTTCGAACCTCCATTGCCGGATCTCGTCGGTGCCGTGAATGTCCTGCACGACCGAAACTTCGGAGCCGCTCCCTCCTTTGAGCACCATCCCCGAGTAGCGGTTGATCAGGATGAAGTACCCGGTTTCGGCGACGACCGCCTGCCACTGCTGGGTAAAACCACCGATGGAGTCCATGGCAACGACGGGAGATCCGGCCGTTGTCGAGCCGCCATTGTCGAGGCCGGAACCGGTCGCGAGGTTTGTCAGGGAATAGTAGCCATTGAAGAGATCGACCACTTTCCACACCTGAACCGCCGTGGCCGCAGGCTCCTCCTGAACGATCGTTGGAGAGGCTCCCGGCCGGACCCCGAACGAGCGGCCGCTCGCCCTGTTCACGAGGCGATGGTTTTTTCCGGACACGATCCCGCTCTTCACTGCGGTGATCCTGAAGAGCTGGTGATCCTTGCGGCTGAAATCCCCGAGTACGGCCGGAACTCCGGCAGAGGCCGAGGCGTCCTGTATTTCAAGGGTCTTTCCGAGCGTATTCACCGCGATGAACCGGTGATATCCTTCCCCGCAATCCACGATATGCCACTTCTGATTGAAAGAATCCTTCCATTCGTACTGAAGCACCTTCGCACCCGCTTCACGCGATTCGTCCGACACATCGAAGCATTTTCCAGAGGAGACCGAGGTGATTCGGAAGTGTGAAGCACCACGGTTCTCTATTCGCCAGAGCTGGGTGGAAGCTCCCGAAGGCTGCTCTTGCGTTATTTCGGAACTTCCGCTGCCGATCCCGAGCGCGAGGCCCGAATGCCGGACCGTAATCGTATATTCGCCGTCAATGAAATTCCTGGCGCCCGCGTGCCATTTCCCGGTTCCGGGATCGATGCTCCACTGGTCGTGCCACGGGACCTTGAGAGTGGTTCCGCTCACTTCGATCGGGAGGACAACTAGCCGCGAGGTGCTGAAGTTGCGTACGGCCCAGCGGTCGCCCATATATATGAAGGAGGTGGTTTCCGACCCTTTCAGAGTGAAGGAGAATCCCACCTGGGACTCGTAGGTGTGGGTATTGGTGACCGCGATGTTCCCGCCCTTTGCCCACGGACCTCCAAGAGTTTTCGAATAATAGTAATGATTCTCGTTGAAATCCCATCCGCTGCACCACGACATGAGCCAGAAATAATACCCTCCCGTCCTTATTATGCCGTGCCCCTCGCATTCCATGTCGTCGCCCGCATATCCACGGTAAACTTCACGGGCGATTGCCGTATACGTCTCGTCCAGCTCGAACAGCCGCACGCTCTGGTTTCCGTCGGTCGTGCATATCAGGTACGCCTTCCCGTCATCGTCCTTGTACACATTCAGATCCCGGCTGTCGATGCCGCCGGGCCTGAAGTGTTCCCGGAAAGTGTAGTCGCCTCCGATCGTGGCGCATGTCGCATAGGCGACCTCCGCCACGCTGTAGGCATTATGATCCTCGTAGTGCATCCAGATCACGAACTGCCCGGTTTTCGTGTTGTGCAGTATTTTCGCCCGTTCGACGACCGCGCCGTTGTCGATATCCGGATGGGAGCTTCCGGTGAGTATCTTGTTGACGAACTTCCAGTTCCTGAAATCGGTGGAGGAGTAGAGATTGATCGCTTCGAATGTGCTGTTGTTTTTGGACCTGTCCATTCCCCACAGGTAGAACGTGTCGCCGATGCCCAGGAAGCCGCCTTCGGTCGCGTACACGAGATTCCCGTCGGTATCGCGCCAGTCCCCTCCGGGGATGATCATATCGGTATTCGCCGCGTGGGGCATCGGCCCTAAACACAGCGACATGAGAATGAATCCCGGAATGATTCCCTTTCCGGCCGGACCTGGAATGCGCATCGAGTTCTCCATGGAAGCGGAAAAAATATACTAACTGAAGTATACGACGGAAAAGGGATCGTGTAAAGAGTGGACGCATGGGCGGAAACCGGGATGTTCCCGCCAATCCCTAAAGAGCGCGGAGAAGATCGCCGGCCCCGGAAAAATACTTGTTTCGGGGCCGGACTGGAATCCGTGCCGGTTTACAGGTCCATGAGGGCCTTGACCCCCGGCAGTTCCTTTCCCTCGACAAGCTCGAGCGAAGCGCCGCCGCCGGTGGAGATGTGGGACATCTTGTCGTCGAGTCTGGCTTTCTTGACGGCCGAAACCGAGTCCCCTCCTCCGATGACGGTCACCGCGCCCTCGAGGCCGGCGAGGGTCCGGGCGATCGCGTTTGTTCCCTCGGCGAATTTCGCGAACTCGAACACCCCCATGGGGCCGTTCCAGAACACCGTTTTCGCCTGGGCGAGCTTCTCCCTGAACAGGGCGATGCTCTTCGGGCCGATATCCATCCCAAGCCACCCCTCTTCGATCGCCTCGCCGGCGCTCACCTTGGATGCTGCTTCCGCGGCGAACTCCTGGGTCACGACATGATCGACCGGAAGATAGAACTTGACGCCTTTCGAATCCGCTTTCTTCATGATCGAAGCCGCGGTATCCACCATCTCCTCCTCGACCAGCGATTTGCCTATACCCACGCCTTTTGCCTTCATGAACGTGTAAGTCATCCCGCCGCCGATGATCAGGGCATCCACCTTGCCGAGCAGGCTTTCGAGCACGCCGATTTTCGAGGAGACCTTCGCGCCGCCTATGACCGCAATGAACGGTTTCCGGGGATTTTTGACGATCTTGTCCTGGAGAAACTCGAGCTCTTTCTCCATGAGAAATCCCGCGACCGCGGGAAGGTATTTGGCCACCGTCTCGGTGGAGACGTGGGCGCGGTGGGCGGATCCGAAGGCATCGTTGACGTAGACATCGCCGTAGCCGGCGAGCGTTTTGGCCATCGCATCCCTTTCCGCGGGTTCCTTCGACATCTCCGCAGCGTGGAACCGGGTATTTTCGAGAAGAAGCACGCCGCCCATGGGAAGCCGGGAGATCATGTTCGCCGTGTTTTCACTCAGGCAGTCGGGAGCGAACGCCACATCTTTTCCGAGCAGCTTTCCCAGATGCGCGGCCAGCGGCGCCATGCGGTGCTTTCCCTCGCTGAATTTCTTTTCGTCGAAAGGCTTTCCGTCCTTCTCCGCTTTTTCACGGGCTTTCTTGATGTCCTTCTTCGGGTCTCCAAGGTGGGACATGAGCACGAGACTTTTCGCTCCCTGTTCGAGGATATACCTGATCGTGGGCAGCGCGGCAACGATGCGCGTGTCGTCCTGAATCACCCCGTCCTTCATCGGAACGTTGAAATCGACCCGCATGATGACCCGTTTGCCCTTGAGAGCGATGTCACGAACCGTTTTTTTGGTAATCGCCATAACCTTCCTCCTCGATCATTATATGTGAATAAGTGTCGACCCGGAGACGCACGCGCTCACCCGGCCGGAGGCATGCGCCGGGGAAAAAATAACACATCGCGAAGCGGCCGGCATAATCGTCTCCCGGTGAGTCCCGGCGGGCCTTCCGAGTGACGCGCCCTCAGGGCGGTTTCGGACGGTGGTTCTCGAGGATAACTGAGCGGCAAAAAGGAAAATTGTACAGGCATCCTATACCCGTCGAACCCGGGCGCTGAAAAACAGCCGAACTTCCTGCCTTTCAGGATTTATCAGGATTACCAGGATTATATAGAGAGACTGGGAGACGCGGCAGTGAAACTCAAATTCAAACACCAGGCCTATCAGATTGACGAAAACGACCGGATCAGCCGGCTATATATCGATGCGGTAAAATCGGGATCGCTCGCTCCTCTTACCGATAAATTGAAAAATGACGATTCACAGATATTCCAGCTTATCGATTCCGTTCAAAACGACGCCAGACTGCCGGATATCGGAAACGACCGGGATACGAAGCATAATCCGCTGAATGACTTACGATAAAAAGGGTTCAAGGAACTCTGGAACCGCATCAATAAAAAAGCCGTGCACAGTGTAGATTTCGAGAGTCAAGAACTTATCCGTAAATGAGTGAAAATACTCGACGACGGTTTGCGCGCGGCACGCTATCAGATTGTGCTTCCCGCGATTCAACTCAATAAGAAACCGACTTTCCCATAAGCACAGAGCCGTCACTCGTCCTGCGTGTCCTAATTTGCACTCCTGCACTGCGTCCGGACGCGATTCCCTTCGGATTTTCAGCGATTTTCTTCCCGAGAAGATCATAAACGGGGCCGGAGAAGCTTGCCGGGAATGATGCATGCCTGGACCGTTTCGGCGGTGCGATCGTTCCCACCCCTCCCTGGAGCAGTTGCAGAACCTGGGTGAGCGGTACCTTCAGTTCCGGAATTGCTTTGAACGACCCCGCCTCATCACGCATCACTCCGTCAAAATGGATCTCCCCGCTCTCGTCAATTTCATAGGCGTATGTGGAGAAGGAGGAGCATCCCTCGGGAATAGGCATTGTAAAAGCCGAGTCGGGACTGTCGGGAACGGAGTCGTTGTTCAGGAACAGCATAAAACGCCGGTTAAGAATCGACCCGTAACCGGGAATGCTGTGTGACATTCTCGTTTCCATTACCGTCGATTCGCCGGTTAGTGGGTCGGTTATCAAATAATATATCGGATCCGCG
>CAZGVZ010000356.1:0-5076 GCA_964529145.1 uncultured Fibrobacteraceae bacterium
CCTTTGGCTGCAGCAGTAATCCTGCTGCAATGAGACACATTTCGTTGAACTCTTCACCGTACTCTTCCGACGGCGCTCCGGGATGAGGACATTCAAGAGTCCTTCAATTATCAGGGGTGTCTTTGAGAAAATAAACAAATGTCAAATTATCTTTTGCAGTTTCTTCTTTAACGATCCGATATCCCAGGCTTCCGTAAAACTTTACATTCTTAAAAACCCTTTTGGCCGCGAACAGGGTATAGGCGGCGCAGTGCGTGAAAAGCCTCTCGATATAAATCATTAATGAACTCCCGATTCCGCGGTTCTGAAACTCCGGGTGAACGAATAATCTGCCGATATGACAGACAGTATCCTTTTCATACGCCCGTACCGATCCGACAATTTTGTCATCCAAAACCGCTTTCAAATAACAATTGCTTCTGAAATCGTCCTGAATGCTTTCCAAAGTTTGTATCAACGGAGCTATCGCATGATCGTTGAATGATTCGGCTTCACCGCGAAATGCGAGCTTTTGCACAGATAGAATCTCTTCCAAATCGTAATATTCCGCCTTATCGATGGCTATAAAGGAGTTACTCATGGGTTTGCAGCCGGATGGATAAAGGATTTCAGAATGTTTTAAAGATAAATCAATGATCGGTATACGGCAAATTCCGGAAAACATCGAAACTTAATCGTCCGATCAGGGTAATATTATCATATTTTAATGCTAACCGACGGCAGCGCCGGCATTTATTCACTGTTCGGGAGTGTTCCATGAAATGCAAGTCGCGACACCTCATCCGGGCCGCATCCTTCGTACTCCTTGCTGTTTCCATTGCAATCCCGCAGAACGGCACCACGCCGGGCGCCCTCTCCGCCCCGTACCCCACGGCCGCGCGCTTCGCGTGTCGGGCTGTACGATGAAACCATTCTTTGAAGAGAAGCACCGGTAACGAGGATTTCGAAACGCCCCCCGGGGCGGGAACGCTTTACACCGCTCCGAACTGGAGCATGTAAAGATTTCCGTAGATCCCGCCCGCGGCCATGAGCGACTCGTGGTTTCCCCGTTCCACGACGGTTCCCTTGTCGAGCACGATGATCGAATCCGCGCTCCGGATGGTCGACAGCCGGTGGGCGATCACGAGCGAGGTGCGTCCCCTGAGCAGGTGGGAAATCGCGTCCTGGATGAGCTGTTCGGTCTCGGTGTCGATGTTTGAGGTGGCCTCGTCGAGGATGAGGACCGGCGGATCGTAATAAAGAGCGCGCGCCAGCGCCAGCAGCTGCCGCTCCCCGGCCGAGAAGGTGGCGCCCCGTTCCATCACCTGCTCCGCCTCGCCGTGCGGCAGGGAACTTATGAACCGGTCGCAGTGGCTCAGCCGGCACGCCTCCTCGAACCTCTCACGGTCGAACGGCGCGTCGAGGGTGATGTTGTCCGCCACGCTTCTCGAGAAGAGGAACACGTCCTGCATCACCATTCCCACCGAGCGGCGCAGCAGAGAGAGGGGAATCTCGTCGATTGGAGCTTCACCGAGGAGAATCCTTCCCTTTTGGGGCGAATAGAGGCGCGCGAGGACGCTCGCGATGGTGGTCTTTCCGGACCCCGTCTCTCCCACTATGGCGAGCGTTCTGTTTTCGGGTACCGAGAACGAAACTCCCTTGAGCACCCATTCGCCGGGTTTGTAGGAGAACCATACATTGTCGAACACCACGCTTCTTCCGGCCGGTCCGGCCGCGCGCGGGACCGTTTCCGCGGGGTCCGTATTCTCCGTCAGCAGTTCCGCGGGCAGTTCCCTGGTCGCGGAAGTGGTGAACAGGTGGAGTATCTTCTCGCCCGCCGCGGTCGCGCTCTGCATGGTGTCGAACTTTTCCGCAAGTTCGCCGAGCGGTTCGAAGAAAGTGCCTATATACGACAGGAACATGACCACGAGGCCGTAGGAGATCCTTCCGTCACTTATCATGCCCGCGCCGACAAAAATCACCGCGGCGATAGCGCACCACCTGAAAAGCTCGATCAGGGGCCGGAACACTCCGTACACGTACACCTGACGCATGTTGGCCCTGAACAGGGCGTGGTTGATGGATGCGAATCCGGCGGCCTGCTTTGCCTCCTGGACGAAAATGCGGACGATGCGGATCCCGGAGATGTTCTCGTTGAGATAGGCGTTGATCGCTGCGATTCTGGAGCGTATCGTGCGGTACGCCTTGCGTGCCTGGACGCGGAAGGCGAAGGTGATCGCGATGAGGAACGGAAACGAGACGGCCACGGCGAGTCCGAGCGTGAGGTTCGTTGAAAACATTACCACCATGATTCCGATCAGGATGAGCGCGTCCTGCAGAAACGTGATGAGTACCGTGGAAAAAAGTTCGCTGAGGGCTTCTATATCATTTGTCACACGGTTGACGATCTTTCCGATGGGATTCGAGTCGAAGAACGACAGCTCCAGCGACATGATGTGGGCGAAAAGATCCCTGCGCAGGTCGCGCATCGCCTTCTGGGAAAGTGTGCTGAGCGACAGGATCTGGAAATAGGACGCGCCGAACTGCGCCGAAAAAATGAGAATGACCAGGAGCACATATACGACCATCCGCCGGATGTCGCGGGTGCGCAGCGCCGCGCTTTCGCCCGCGGTGAAGGCGGAGAGCGCCTCTTCACGTATAAGGTAAAGCTCCGGCGGAAACGCTCTCGCCGAGTCCCGCGCAGCGAGCCGCGCGAGTTTCCCGCTTATTTCCGGAGTTAATCTCGGATTCTCGATCAGCGTGTACCGGCCCGGTTGCACGATGCCTCGTTCGACGAGCCTTTCGAACTCCTTTTCGGAAAGAAAGGAGAAACGGTTCTGCAGCACGAAACGGGTTCCGTCGGGCAGAGGGATTCCCCTGAGTATGTTCTTACGGACCTGCGGATCGAGCGGGGCGCCGGGAACGGGAGGTATGGCGATCGAGCCCTGTTTGACGATCAACCTGTCGATCATGATCCGGGCGAGGTAGGGTATCGAGAGAGTGGCGGCGGTGATGACCGCCACGAACCCCAGGGAGATCACGAGGTATCTTTTGTGCCGGTACACGTATTTCCATAACATTTTCGCCACTTCGGGATCGAAAAGCCTGCCGTGGACCGCCTCTTCCTCGTGGTAATGGCTCATTTCCGGTCCTCTCCTCCGCTCGCCGCCTGCAGCGCGTGCAGCCGTGCATAGAAACCTCCGGCAGTCACAAGCTCGTCGTGGGTTCCGCGTTCGGTCACTGCCCCCTGGTCCAGTACGATAATCGAGTCGCAGCCGCGCACGGTCGATATACGGTGCGCGATGACGATCGAGGTCCTCCCTGCCAGTTCCTCCCGCAGCCCTGAGAGGATCTTCCGTTCGGTACCCGCGTCAACGGACGAAAGCGCGTCGTCGAGAATGAGGATAGAAGGATTCAGGATAATGGCCCGTGCTATGGCGAGCCGCTGTTTCTGTCCGCCCGAGAGGGTGATTCCCCGCTCACCGATCACGGTCGAGTACCCGTCGGGAAATCTCGCGATATCCCTGTCGATCGCCGCGGTCCGCGCGACCCGCTCGATCTCCCCGCGGCCGGGCGGTCCGCCTTCGATGCCGAAGGCGATGTTGCCCTCGATCGTGTCGGAAAAAAGGAACGAATCCTGCGGAACGTACCCTATCGATTTCCTGAGTGCCGCCAGCGGAATGTCGTTTATGTCCATGCCGTCGATGAAGAGTTTCCCGAGCCCGAGGGGATAGAGATGAAAAAGCAGGCTGACGAGAGTCGTCTTTCCCGAGCCGGGCTTGCCGATAATTCCAAGCGATCCTCCCGGAGGAAGTTCCAGATCGATCTTCCGCAGCGCATCCCGGTCCGCTCCCTCGTACCTGAACGTAAGGTTCCGTATCATGATGCCGCCGCTCGCGCGCCACGCCTTGAAAGGCCGGTCGCCCGCGGCCGTCCGTTCGGGATCGGTTTCCGTCAACTCGAGCACCCTTTTTGCGGATGCGATACCGCGCTGCAGGATGTTGTAAACCCAGCCGAACGCCATGATCGGCCAGAGCAGAAGCTGTATGTAAAAAGTGAACGACACGAAACTTCCCAGCGAAAGGGAGCCGCGTATCACCTGCAGGCCGCCGTAAAGGAACAGGATGCCGAAGGAGATCGATCCGAAAAAGCCGATGGCCGGAAAGAGGAAACCCCACAGGCGGACAAGCCTGATGTTCTTGTGCACATAATCGTCGCAGCGGGATGAAAACGAGGCGAGTTCCGCCCGTTCCTGAACGAAACCCTTCACCGACCTGATCCCGGAGAACGCTTCCTGAGACAGGGACGACACCGTGGCGAACGTCTCCTGAACCTCCTTGTAGCGTGCCTGGATTCGGCCCCCGAACTTTACCATGCCGAGTGCGATGACCGGGAGCGGGGCGACGGTGACGAGCGTCAGCTTAATGTCGATGGTGAGCATGAAGACGATGGACATAGAACCCAGAAAGATCGCGTCGGTCATGCCGACCAGTCCCATTCCGGTCGCCATCCTGATAGCGTTGAGGTCGTTCACGAAAAGGGCCATGAGGTCACCGGTCTTCGTCCGGTTGAAATAGGAGAGCGGCAGCCGCGTGCAGTGCCCGAACAGATCGTCCCGTATCTCCTTCTCGATTCTGCGTGCCGGGAGAAAAAGGCAGATTCTATAGAAGAACCGCAGGAACGTCATCCCGAGGGCAAGGGCGGCTATGGAAAGAGAGCTCTTCAATATGAGCGCCCGGGAGAGGTTTTCTCCCCCCAGCCGGTCGATCACCGATCTGACGATGCGGGGAATGATGAGTTGAAAGGTGTCGACCACCATGAGCAGCAGGATTCCGGCCAGTAGGGACGGAAGATACCGTTTCATGTAGGAAAGCATGAACCGAAGCGCCCGGCGGCCGGGAATGGTTTGGGTGGGCATGGGGTAAAAATAGATTATCGCAGACATTTTGGGCTCGGCGGCATGTTGCAGGCCGGGATGGTGACTATGGAAAACGTTCTCTATTTAATGGAAATGAAGACAAGACACCGGTGTTGAATCCCACCCAAAAGAAGCACAAAAATCCCACGATAATTTTCAGGAAACCTGGTATGAGGAAA
>CAZGVZ010000357.1:0-5063 GCA_964529145.1 uncultured Fibrobacteraceae bacterium
TCAAACGCTTTGTGCGGGTTGAAGTCTACATAGTGACGTCATCATGCCCGGATTCGCAGCTTTTCGATCCGTTTGCGAATCCTTTCGAACAGAGTCCGCGGATCGAGCCCCATCGTCTCGAGAAGGACCGGGCATTCTCCATGCGGGATGAACCGATCCGGGAGACCGATCATGAGAATATCGGGTCGCCGTTCAAGATCGATGGAATGCATGGACTCCGCGACCGCAGATCCGAAACCGCCGGATACGGAGTTGTTCTCAAAGGTGATCACCAACTCGTAACGGGAAAAAAGGTCGGAATAGAAGGAGGTATCCAGGGGTTTCGCGAAACGGGCATTGATGAGTGACGGATTGTAACCTTCGGCACGGAGATGTTCGGCGGTTTTCTGCGCAACGGGCAGAAAATCCCCGATAGCAAGAAGAGCGATCGTTTTTCCCTCGTTGATGATGACCGGCATGCCGCGTTCGAGAGAAACGAAAGGCCCGTTCTTCAGTGTGCCGGGTGTGGCGCCTCGGGGATAGCGGATAAATACCGGGCCCTTGTAGCTGTCTATTGCGGTATAGAGCATGTGCCTGAGTTCGTTTTCGTCGCTTGGCGCCATGATCACCGCTCCAGGTACCGACCGCAGAAAACTCAGATCGAAAATTCCATGGTGAGTCGGACCGTCGTCCCCGACGATTCCCGCGCGGTCGATGCAGAAGACTACGTGCAGATTGTCCAGGGCGATATCGTGCATGAGCTGGTCGTAAGAACGCTGCAGGAATGTCGAGTAGATCGCAACCACTGGACACAGACCCCCGTGCGCAAGGCCGCCGGCAAAGGTTACCGCATGCGATTCCGCGATGCCGACATCAAAAAAGCGTTCGGGGTATAGTTTGCTGAACTGCGTCAGTTTCGTACCGTCCCGCATCGCGGCGGTAATCGCGACGAGATTCGGTCTGGTGGCCGCGAGTTCTACCAGTGTCGACCCGAAAACGTCGCTGTAGGTTGGGTTCGCCGGTACGGACGGCGTTTCGAGCGCGTCTCCGGTCTCCCGCGAAAAACATCCGATACCGTGGTATTTTGTCGCATCCTTCTCGGCGAAACTGTATCCTTTGCCTTTTTTCGTAATGCAGTGGACCAGTTGTGGCACCGAAGGCTGCTCATTGACGGAACGTAAAACGTCGATCATCGCGGAAATATCGTGTCCATCCACAGGGCCGAGGTACCGTATCCCCATGTCTTCGAAAAGCTTTCCGGGTATGACGACATGTTTCACCGCATCGTCGATGTTCTTCACGATTCCCCTGATGCTTTTTCCTACCGAACTGCCGCCAAGCCGATCCCAGATTTCGGCCTTGATGCGTGTATATCTTTTATCGGTCAGGACCCGGGTGAGATATCTTGAAAGCGCCCCCACGTTTCGTGAGATGGACATTTCGTTGTCGTTGAGGATGATTATCATACCGTGACAGCCCGAACCGAGATTGTTCAGGCCCTCGAAGGCCAGCCCTCCGCTGAGCGAGCCGTCGCCGATGATCGCCACGACCGAGTGCTTCTCCTTGAGAAGATCGCGGGCGGCTGCCATACCCAGGGCTGTGCTGATCGAAGTGGATGCATGTCCTGCGGACGAGGCATCGAACACGCTCTCTTCGACTCTTGGGAAGCCGCTGATTCCCTGAAACTGGCGTAGAGTCGAGAACCGATCCCTTCTGCCGGTTATGATTTTATGAGCATACGCCTGGTGGCCTACATCCCATACAAGTTTATCTATCGGGGTATTGTAACAGTAATGGAGTGCAATGGTCAGCTCAACAGCGCCAAGGCTGGAAGCAAGGTGCCCACCCCTGTGGCTGACGACATCTATCATGAGTTCCCGTATTTCACCGGCAACACGGGGGAGCTTTTTAATGGGCAATTTCCTTAGGTCGGAAGGGTCGTGTATTGAATCGAGCAGTTTTTCCGTCACACAGTCCTCATCGTTGGTAAAATCTCCGGGTTCACGGCAAAAACAGATGTAATCTATTGAAAAATAAGGAGTAAAAATTACTTTGCCAATAAAAAATACCAATTCTGCACTGAAAGAGCAAGGCTCACTTCTCCTTTGGAAGACCATTCGACTTTATCTAGGGCGCACTGTCTTGCGACTACCCGGGTTAAATAGTAATTTTTTATGAATCCGCCGAAGTGGCGAAACTGGTAGACGCACTGGACTCAAAATCCAGCGGTAGCAATACCATCCCGGTTCGACCCCGGGCTTCGGCATGTTCCTTCTTCCCTTGGAAATCATAGAGTTGCGGTACCTTGGCGGTATCGACCATTTTGCACGGTCACCCCTTTAGTACGCCGGAATACACCCTATTACCACCGAAAAGTGTCCACTGGACACTTGTAAAAATCAATTTTTGAACCATTAAACCGAACACTATGGCACACCATTTTACTTTCAATTTTAACCGCTTTCCCGGCCTTGAAACAAGGGGAGAGCACGTGGCGGGATGGTAGGGGAGGATTCCAGTAAAAATACGACTTAAGGGGACGATTCAACGTTCTATGGGAAAGCATGACCCGAATACTTTCAAAGTGCTTCAAACCTTCCCGGCAACCTGCTGATACGCCAAAATGGCTTTATTAATCCCGTTGATATGTTTATTTTTAAATGACGTGCTTGAATATTTAAGAGAGGATGCCCCATGTCTCGGAACGTGAGAGAAATAGCGAACTACACCAGGACGGTTGCCGATACCCATGCCGAAACGAATAAAACTGACATAGGGGTGTATAGCGCTTATAGAAGTGGCAAAGCATGAAAAAGAAGAAAAACCTTCCCGCCCTGAATAATACCTTCAACGAATTTCTCCTATATACCACGCCCAACGGCAAGGTAAAAGTAGAAATATTTCTGCACGACGAAAATATCTGGCTTACGCAGGAAAAAATAGCGGTGTTGTTCGGTGTTCAGCGACCGGCGATTACCAAACATCTGAAAAACATCTTCGAAAGCGGTGAATTATCCGAACAATCAGTTAGTTCCATTTTGGAACTAACTGCCGCTGACGGTAAAACCTATAAAACGAAGTTCTACAATCTCGATGCGATTATTTCAGTCGGCTACCGGGTGAATTCAGCGCAGGCTACCCATTTCCGTATCTGGGCGACGGAGCGGCTCAAGGAGTACATCATCAAGGGTTTCACCATGGATGATGAACGACTGAAGAACCCGCACAACATTTTCGGCAAGGATTACTTCGAAGAGCAACTGGCGCGGATTCGTGATATCCGGGCGAGTGAACGGCGGTTTTACCAGAAAATTACCGATATTTACGCGGAATGCAGCGCGGACTACGATGCCCGGAGCGAACTAACAAAGGATTTTTTCGCGACCGTGCAGAATAAACTTCATTGGGCGATCACTCACCGGACGGCGGCGGAGAATATCCAATCCCGCGCCGACAGTTCGAAGCCGAACATGGGGCTTACCTCATGGAAAAATGCACCGGCGGGAGCAATACGAAAAACCGATGTGGCAATTGCCAAGAATTATCTTGATGAACGAGAGATCGAAGGGCTGAACCGCATCGTCACCATGTATCTCGATTACGCCGAAATGCAGGCGCATGACCGGAAGGTCATGTATATGAAAGACTGGGTTGAAAAACTCGATGCGTTCCTGCAGTTCAATGAAAAGGATATTCTGACGGATGCCGGGAAAGTAACCGCGGAAATCGCCCGAACCTTTGCTGAAAGCGAATACGAGAAATTCAGGGTGATAAATGACCGGTTGAAAGAATCGGATTTTGATAGAATTCTGAAACTTAAAAGAATTGACGGGAAAAACTCATGAGCCAGCACAACCGGGGCAGCAGTCATCATCTTCTTGAGTGGACACGGCAGGAGAGAACCGCTTTCGCTGTCAGCCTGACAAAACTTAACTGAGCAGAGTGAAAAACCACGGGCTCTGCCGAATGGAGTAAGACGGCACCCTGGAATGCAATACATTCTTTTTTTCCGCGGGCTGTTGTCATGTTATTCATTAAACGTAGTGTATCCAATGCTATCGTATTGTTTTTATTATGGCCGTTTTGGCCGCTGCAGCCAAGCCACGCCTATGGCGGTGGTAGTTGGCTTGGACAGGAGGTATCCTTGGCAATTATCCACGGCAGGATCGATTCATATTCCGTCAGTCTGCTTTCCCCCATGTCCTCTGTGGGGAAGCGGATCATCAGTCTGAGCGGTTCGTTCGGCAAAGCGGTCCTGAGATTCTTTCCATCGGAGGAGACGCTTCCCGAAAACCGCAGGAGGAATGATGAGAATGCGTTCGACGTGTATTATCATCTCGATTCCTGGGTAGCGGTGATCGATGTGTTGAGGCACGAGAAACCGGTCCGTTTCTTCTACGACGACGCAAGCGGCGCGGCACAGATCCATTCGGGCGGAGAACCGGTCCGGGACCGCGTATGATCTGTTGACACCCGCGCGGCTCCGGTGTCCTGTGCTCGAACCGGGCTTCCTGGTGCTCCTACACCGATTCCGTACGAATAGCGGATACGCTCGGTTCCGATCCGGACGATTACCTACATAAAAGTCACCCAACAGGACGGAGATGAAGCCATCTCCTCTCCCGTCTGGATAAAATCATAATAGGACGATCGACATCTCCGTTTTTCAGCATATGCTATCCGATGAAAGAGCACCGCTTCTCGCCTCCTTTGCACGATCTGCTTCGCGGACATCGGTAATCACGGAGTTCGGATAATCCATCTGATCGATATACCTTTCGCGGCCCCGTCAAATCCGTTTCGCGCCACCGGATGATGCAAAGGGTGATCTCGTGGAATTCCTGCCCATGAAGTAGCGGAATATTCCTCCTTTCCCGAAAGATCGTTCCTGGGCCGGTTAGCCCGGGAAGGCTGGGCACTCCACGTCAGATCGCATGCATCACGGCAGGTCCAAGGCACCGGACGTGAAATTCCGCGAAACCGCAAATCCCCGGAATAGTATTTTCATTATGAAAATGATACGCATGGAGTTTCCCTTGAAAGGAAGCTCCATAGACTGAAAAACGATCATTGAAGGGATACCG
>CAZGVZ010000358.1:0-5061 GCA_964529145.1 uncultured Fibrobacteraceae bacterium
CCTGCCGGTCCGGAATGGTCTGAGCGCCATGACGATGCCCATCGAATCGGTGATTCCGAGTTCTCCTAGCGTCTTTTTTCCGTAAAGCATGCCGATGTTGGTGAAAGCGACGCCTCCGCTGTCTAGAAGATGTACCTGATTGATAAACCGGTAACCCCTGGGTTTAAGACCGAAAAAGAGGGTAACGAGAGAAACCGCCGCAAACAACATCGCAACCGGGAGACGCCTATTCGGGAGGAGAATGCGTGCGAATCGTGAACCATGTCCGGATACGCTCATCGAGAGGCCTTAATTGGTTGCGAGCGGATGCCGCGGCTTCGTGCCGATTTCGCCCGTTCCGGAGTGAGTGGCGCGGGCTGCACCAACCGAATTCTCACTGCTTTTCCCCTCAGAATCATGAATTCCTCGAATTGAAGAGTATACGGAAATGGTAATACCGGCCTCACGAAAATTGAGGCTGCGGGACGAGTAGAGCGAAAATACCATTCTTCATCATAAGAAGCATTATTCGGTATGCGCTGATTTTCTATTTCTTTCCGGGTAGTGCTCCAGTACGGACCCGATGGGCTGACAGAGGGTATGGAGCCGGATTGCCGAACAATTTTTTTGAATTCGGACAGAAAAAATATATTTTATTCGAAGGTATTTTTGGATATTTAGTTTCGTGTATGAGCCAGAATTGAAAAGTATGCGGGCCAGGCGCATGAGAAGGTCGAAATATGCTGCCTTTTTAGCCCGGGCTGAACAAAAAAAGAATTTTTGAGTTACCTAAAGTATAGTTCCCCTTTTTTTCGGCACCTTTGGCCGAACAGGGAGCGGACGGATCGATTGTGTAATTCCAGTTGAATGTTAAATTGAACCGGAAAAGACCTATGTATCTGCTGCTTTCATCAATAGTACCCGCCACTGTTTTTTTTCCACTCAAAGCCAGGTCGCGGCCGTTCACCGGATATGCGACACCGGCTCCATCCAAGCTGCAGGCGGGACTTCCATGCTTTACATCCCTGGGTAATGTGACAGATACGGCAGTGTGCGGTCAATCCTGAAGGATTGACGGGAAGAAGAACCCTCGAAAAGGGACAGTCCTTTGTTCGTGGATGGGTGTCGTCTTAAGACGACTCTCCGGCTTTTTTCGCTTCTCGCGGTACACGGTGGCTTGTATTTCTTTGTCCAATGGTGTCCGGATCTCCGTGGTGCGGAATTCGCTTCGATATCTACGATGGAAGAGAGTCGCGTCTTTTAAGGACTCCACGGGAGAAAGGTGTGTCCCGGCGGAAATCAAACAGGCATCCTTCACCATCACATAAGCAGCCAAAGTGAGCGGAGCCACCAGGGATCATGTCGACTTTACCCAAAATCAACCCATATAAGGTGCTGCTGATAGAGGATCTTTTGAGTTATCCGGAAAACACAGAAACGGGCCATCCCCTTTTTTTTATTACCTGGTTGAGAATGTATCCTGAAAAACCCTTCCAGGGATTCAAAATACGCTGCTGCGGCCAGTGGATTCTTTACGTTTACCGAACAGAGTGAACGCCATCGGTTCTGCCGGTGTAGCAAAACGGCAACCTTGGAGTGCAATGCGTCCTTCTTGTTTTCCGGGGCCATTGCCCCGGTACAACCAAGTCGCAGCCTGTGGGGTGATAGTTGACTCAGGCGACTACGATATTGGTACTTTGGTCGTTCATTCCACCTGACCCTTTGTCTCTTCCCCGTTTACGGTGGAATGAAACCGCGTTCCCTTCCATCATAGTGGAGAAGGGCTGGGATGGAGGTGAATCTGCGGTAGAAAGCTGGTACCCCAATTGGCTGTATATACATGAGCCAGGGGCTACTCCAAGTATAGAATAACCCGGAGCCCTGTGGAATGGCTGGAAAAAAACTGGAAAACCATATACAAAAGTTCTCCAATCCCCGATCGTTCCAGGAGGACCTCCGCTTAGTGACTGAATCCACCTATCGTTATTGCAGGGAACGCGATTTCAGCGGCTGGGACCCTTATGACGGACTCAACAGCAGGTTGTTCAAAGCATTGCGGCTCAACCGCAGCAGCCTGGCCCGCCTGTTATTCATACAGTTCTTCAAGCGCTCTCCTGTCAATTTCAGACCGTTCTTCCTGGTCCCGAAAGAGCGTAATCCCAAGGGAATAGGCCTGTTCGCGTCCGCAGCTTTCAACTTATATCGCGCAACCGGCAATCAATCCTATTTCGATGACGGTCGTACGCTGCTGGAGTGGCTGGTGAATAATCATTCCCGGGGATGGTCCGGATACGCCTGGGGTTACAATTTTCCCTGGCAGTCCCGGGCCACTTTCAAACACGCGTTCGAACCCACCATCGTAGCTACCTCTTTTGTCGCCATGAGCTTTCTCGATGGTTATGATCTGGTCAAGGATGAAGCGTATCTCGAAATCGCTAAAAGCGCCGCATCGTTCATCTTCAACGATCTGAACAAACATCATGAAGGCAGAGCCGTTTCATACAGTTATGGTCCGAACGACACGGGGAAAATCTACAACGCCACGGCTCTTGGCGCGCAGTTCCTTGCACGTCTGTATAAGGCGACCGGAGATTCGAAGTACGGATCTACCGCCCGTGAAGCGATGGAATTCGTGGCTTCCCGGCAGAGGACGGATGGCTCTTGGCCTTACGGCGATCATGAGAACGATCAATGGATCGACAGCTTTCATACCGGTTTCAACCTCATGTCGTTAAAGGAATACCGTGAATCCACCGGTGATGGCTCTTTCGATGAAACGATATCCAAAGGGTATGAATTCTATAAAAGTATGTGCTTTACCCCCAAAGGGGAACCCAAGTATTATTCGAACCGGTACTTTCCTGTCGATATACACAACTGTGCAGTGGCGATCCTCATGTTCACCAGGTTCGGCAAGCCCGACCGGGCTCGTGAACTGGTTGATTGGACGCTGAAAACGATGCTTAACAAGAGGGGGTTTTTCGATTACCAGATAACTCCATATTACAGGAATTCGATTCCGTACATGAGGTGGAGTCAGGCCTGGGTGGTGTGGGCGCTGAGCGAGTTGGTAACAACCCTCTGATCCCGAAAGCCGTTTCCGTTCATATTGATGGTTTCATAACCGACAGCACAAAAACCGGAAGAATTGAATACCGATGGTGAATCATTTTCATGCCCCCATTCCGCCTTCGGCACCCTCCCCGGTTAGCGGGGGAAGGCTGGGATACGGGTGAAACGAACGAAGAAAATAGTGAAAAGATCATTCGCTGTGTGCATCCAAAAATGAGACGATTGATAAACAGATTCGAGGGTGTAAGGATATGGAAGAAAGGTTGATTGGACCCGAATCACCCGTACTGGTCACTGGAGCCAACGGGTTTATCGGGAGAAAGCTGGTAGAATCGCTGCTTGCGTTGGATTTCAGGAATATACGCTGTCTCATGCGCAGATCGAACGCGAAAGACGATTTTTTGAAAAGCGTCGGGATGGAATCCGGAGATTCCCGCGTGACTATATTCATCGGTGATCTGCTTTCCGAAGCCGATTGCGGAAAAATGGCGGAAAATATCGAAGTGATATATCACCTGGCGGCCGGAAGAGGGGAGAAATCTCATGCGGCAGCCTGCCTGAATTCTGTCGTCACGACAAGGAATCTTCTCGATGCCGTTTCGGAAAGAAAGACGCTCAGAAGATTCGTGAACGTCAGTTCATTTACCGTGTATTCCAACCGCGACAAGCCTCATCGTATCCTGCTGGATGAAAACTGTCCCGTCGAAACCGATCCCGCGATCCGGCACAACGCTTATTCATATGCGAAAATAAGGCAGGACGAGCTTGTCACCCAATTCTGTTCATCACATGATATTCCTTATGCCATAGTTCGACCCGGTGTCGTCTACGGCCCGGGAAATGAGAAGATAAACGGAAGGGTAGGTATCGATTCCTTCGGCATATTTCTTCATCTGGGAGGCTCCAACAGGGTTCCTTTGACTTTTGTCGATAATTGTGCCGATGTCATCGCTTTGGCAGGATTGGTCAAATATGAAGGAAATCAGGTGTTCAACGTGGTCGACGATGATCTGCCCACGAGCCGCAGGTTTTTATCCCTCTATAAAAAACGGGTCAGGAGGTTCAAATCACTTTATATTCCGAAATGGATAAGTTACATGCTCTGTTTCCTGTGGGAAAAATATTATAAATGGTCGAAAGGTCAGCTACCGAACACCTATAACAGGGTTCTATGGCATATCACCTGGAAAAAGACGAAATATTCGAATAAAAAAATAAAAACGGTTCTCGGTTGGAAACAGCGTGTTCCCACCCCGGAAGGTCTCGACTTGTATTTTAACAGTTGCCAAAAGAAGGTCAGCCATGATTAGAGCCTCGATAATCGGGTGCGGTAAAATCGCGGACGCCCATGCGGCATCTCTCGGCCTGATAAAGAATTGCGTATTGGTAGGAGTTTGCGACCGGGAGCGATTGATGGCGGAGCAACTGCGGGATCGGTTCGGTGTCGAAACCGCTTGCGATGATGTCGAGGAAATGATCCATAAATCCCGTCCAGATGTCGTCCATATCACCACGCCTCCCCAAAGTCATTTTCCCCTGGCCAGGCTGTGCCTCGAAAAGGATTGCCATGTGTACGTCGAAAAGCCGTTCACGCTCAACACGGACGAGGCGACGGAACTGATCTCACTTGCTGAAAAGAGAAACAGGAAGCTGACGGCCGGACATGACGATCAGTTCAGCCATGTGGCGCGCAGGCTGAGGGCTGAAGTCCGGAATGGTTTTCTCGGGGGACCTCCCGTTCATATCGAGAGTTACTATGGATACGAAATTGGCGGCGAATATGTAAAGGCACTGCTCGGTGACGCGAATCACTGGGTTCGGAAATTGCCAGGCCGGCTGTTGCATAATATAATCAGCCATGGTATCGCAAGGATCGCCGAATATATCAATAGTGAAAAACCGGCCGTGATGGCGTATGGCTTTACCAGTAAATTTTTACGGGAACTCGGAGAAAAGTCGATCATCGATGAATTGAGGGTGGTAATTTCGGATGAGCCCGATACCACCGCG
>CAZGVZ010000359.1:0-5051 GCA_964529145.1 uncultured Fibrobacteraceae bacterium
TAACATCAATGGTATCCCGCCTATCATTCCACCCACACGATCAACCTTTCTCTCAATGTAACAAAAATATTAATCTTCACACATGGACAGGGCACCCGTGCGTTGTCACGCTCTTTTTTTACACGACGCGGCTCGTTCTCAAGGGCATCTTCCGTGCTGGAACCGGTGAATACACCATTTCCTTTTAACTCCAGTTCTTTTCTCCAGTGTCGACGGGCCCCCTGGTATATACCAAGGTCCTTTTCGATCTGCATTTCAGGCTTGTCAGATTTCTCGGCCACGTTGACCGCCCCTTGCTTGAAAGAAGGATATATTCGTTTTCTTGTTGTTGTCATGAACACACCTCCTATGCTGAAAAATAATTTGGTTAATAGTGTGTCCACTACATCGGGTACAGGTCAAACCCTTCTCCCCACGAAAGGAAACAATCAGAAGCCAAGCGAAATTCCCGCAATCACGGCAATACAGGCCGGCATCGTATTTACAATAAAGAGAACTAATCCACAACGCACTACAACCGACATTCTTCGCAGGGCACCAACGACGATGAGAAATGGTCCGCCAATTGCTCCAGATATTATCAAAAGCGATGCGACGAGACCTGCCCATGATGCCGGTACTTCAGAGAGTGTGGTGAACCCTCCTAATAGCAAGGCTGCCTGAAGGAGTACCAGCCCGATCACAACTTGCATTTGCCAACTGAGTTTGTAACTCATATTGCTACCTTACTTACTTGAAAAGATCCCAAAGCAGCCACATTGGCCCAGGTTCACCTTCTGGATAATTCTTGTACGGTGCTGCCCAGTCTTCTGGTGAGATTCCTTTTGGGATTCGCCTTCCGATCCTGTTCATCTTTAGGTCTATTGGCTGCCATGCACTGTATCGACTTTCGTCTATGAAAACTCCCTTGGCAACATCAAGGAATTCCTTCAATGTTGCAGAGGTCCAAGCAACACCAACACCCCAGTCTCGAGTAATTCCTGCACTTGCAAGCACGTGTGCGTATGGCCACCCGTATGTTTGGCCTTGCTCCCTCGCATATTGTCCCCATTGAATGGGGTTCATTTTACTACTTGAGGCCCATGCAGGTTTCCCTGTAGCATCGACAACCCCATCACCTGCCACTTGTAACCAACTCTGTTGAGAGAGCTTTGATACCCGGGACATGTTATAAGCCTGATAACCGACATTTGCAGCCTGTGCCGCAAATGTCGCCGGTGCTGATGCAGTAGCAGCGGCGGATGCCCCGGCAAGTAATCCCTCCGGTAACATCAATGGTATCCCGCCTATCATTCCACCTGCAACAAAACCAATCCCCGCCCCCATAAATATATCAGACCAGTCCCCGCCGTTTGCCGCGGCTATTGCACCGCCGGTTAACGCCCCCACTCCTGCCATTGTCCAGAAGAAGGCTGCATAAGGAAATATTTCTCCATTGGGATCGGTATACATCACAGGACTTGTAGTATATGCATATGGGTTCCAGAACTGTTCCTGCGGATCCCTGCTCAACCAGATCCCTAGTTCCGGATCATAATACCTCGCCCCAAAATAATATGCCTTTATCCCCCCTACTCCACTATCCTCCCCTTCTTCGTCGTATTCCTTCCCCGTAAACTTATCCCTCACCGGAATTGAGGCGGTGGTGGCGCCGGGTACTTCCGACATCATGCCATACGGCATATAGTTCACCATCTCGGTAACGTTCGCCTGATCATCGAGCACCATTCTGGTCGATCCGAGGTGGTCGGTCAGAAAATATTCATAGGAATAAGGTGATCCACCGTCCGCATTGTATAGTATCCTCCCATCCCCGAAGCTCGCTGATTCGAAGGTCTCGGTACAGGGATAATAATAGAGCGAGATCAGCTCCCCGGCAGCGTCATCCTCCATCGCGATTCCTTGAGATTTCATGATCAGCACCTGTCCCGGTGAAACTACGAACGAAGCGGTACAGGTGTAGGTGGAGGTTTTCGTGGAGTCCCCAACAAAATTATAGATGAGCTGCGCCTTCCTGATGCGCATCTCTCCCTTGGAAATCAGGGGGTTCTTTTTATCGAACACCACATTCACCCTGAAAAGACCGGTGAGTGCGTCGCAGTACTCTTCATACACCTTGTCCACTGCCGTTCCCGTGGCGTAATCGGTATATTCGATTCTGATCTTAACACTCCCGAGAGGAACATCCCACTTCTCTATTCCGATATCGAACCGCATGATGCTGTTCGCCGTATTGGAATATACATACCCCCCGTCGAAATAGAGCGTCCTCGAAGACTCGGTTTTCTTCTGCCCTGCGAATATGATGGGGTTCGTCTGGTGATAGATCACGGTTTCGGAGTAGTCATCGGAACCGGTGATGTTCTCCTGAGAAATCGAATCCCATGTGGAGTCCCCGTATTGAAACGGCTTATAGTCGGTTGCCGACATATACGGCAGGTGAGGGGTCTGCAGGGTGAACTGTGCGTTTGCGACAAGCCCGTTCTCAGGCAGGAAATCGATATAGCGTCCGAGCACCTCATATCCTGCTGTGCTGAATGCCGGAACTCCCGTGGGTTCATTCCGAACCGTAATGAGCAATGGGATGAATGACTTCGTGAGCGAACCTGCAGGAAACGTTGCGGTCATGGCAGTCGCAAAGGAGTATTCCGGGAAGTACACGCTGAAATCGTAGGTTATTGTTACAGCCTGCGTGTTGTCGATGCAGGAAATCGAGGGAATTGCCATCGGGATGTAGTCATTGGGATCAGCCGGATCGGTGTTGGTGAGCACTTCGATGATGTTCGCGATCTTATCCCCATCACTGTCCTCGCACTGGTTGGCGATATCCCCGCTCAGGATTACCGCCTCGGGCTCCACAACGATCGTCTTCGCATAGAGCGCTCCCCGGCACTGGGCGCGGGAGTACATATGGACTTCCGCATGCGGCGCGGTAAGTGTTCCATTGAGTTCAGCTCCGCAGCCGATGCGGACTGTAGAAGCATCGTTCGTATAGAGCCTGATAAAGGGTACATACCCTTCCGCTTTGAATACCACCCTGGAGTAATCGCTCATCTCGAACTCGCCGCCGACCTGGATCTCCACCATCTCATTCATCGCGATATCGAGTTCGATGGTCGCATTCGTCGCGAGAAACAGCTCGGTAAACGTATAGGTCCCGGCGGTGAGCGTCACCTTTCCCCGGTCGTTTACCGTAAGCTTTTTATAGTATCCGGGGGTAATAACGGCACTCCCATCGCAATCCACGGAGACATCGCTTGTGCCGATGGGTATTGTCGCAATTACCGGGATATCGATGAACGCCACCGTGGCGCCCTGCTCAGCGTCGCCGTTTATGTTTGCTCCCGTTTCTACAGTGATCGAGTCCGCGGCGGTCGCATTGCCGTTGAGGGTCGCACCCGACCGCAGGATGATGTCGCCCCCTGAAACCACATTGCCGTCGACTGTCGCCCCGGCCTGCAGTTCAACAAGTGTATCCGACCCCACCGCTCCGCCCCCGGTGAAAAGCGCCTGGCTCCGCAGTTCCGTTTTCTTCGATGAGTAAAGGGCAAAGGAGTTCAGTTCCAGCACCGGGGGAAGACTATTCGCATGATCGAGGGTTGTCACTGAAACCGTCGAGCTATAACCCGAGTTCCCCAGTCCATTGAATGAGCGGATACGGTACTGATACTGGGTATTGGCTTCAAGCCCCCCATCATGGAAAACTCCGGCATTCGCCGCTGCGGTCCCGATCTCCATGAAGGTCTGTCCCGCAAGCGTCCGCTCGATCCGGAATCCTTCCTCGTTGTTGCTGTTGTCGGTCCAGGAGAGATCGACCTGCGTCGCGGAAACGGCAGTCGCCACAAGACCTGAGGGAGCTGCAGGGAGTGTCGGAATGATAGGGAGACAGCACCGATGAGGGAACTATTTCCGATGGAGCGCTAGTGCTCTGCCCCGGCTTCGCCCAGCCTACTGAAAGGTTGTCGTCCTGATTTCCCTCTTTGCGCAGCACCTCGACATAGTACCGCGTTCCGGCAGTGAGCGTTTTGGCAGCGCTCTTCTGCGATGTGTATTTGGTCCACTGGCGATAGGTAGTATACTCCGACACCGAGGCGATGAGTACCTTCCCGGCGGGATCGCTGCTTGTCGAGAGCCAGAGCTGCGACCGGTCGTCGCTTGCGATCCAGAAGTAATAGGTTCCGGTTGCCGGCGGGATGATGTACCCTCTGATGCGGTCGCCGAAGTAGTTCCCGTTCTGTACCGGCACTTCGAGGGTGGTAAGCGCGCTCACCTCATCCGCCGCTCTCCAGACGGGAATGCTGTCCACCGACCAACCCCCCACATTGTTCCACTTCTCCCGTGTCACGGTTCCCGCCGGAACCGCGAAGGTGGTCGCGTTCGATCCGTTCGAATAGTCGGAACTACCGGTGGCATTGTAGGCGCGCACCCTGAAATGGTATTTGGATTCGGGAGAAAGGCCGGTTACCGAATAGGAGGTCAGGTTTGCTGTGACGATCGCGAACTCGGTAAACGTCCCCCCGTCCGGCTTCTTCTCGATCCTGAACCCGAGCTCGTTGTTCGAAGCGTCGGTCCAGGAGAGGTTGATCTGCTGTGAAGAGATCGCGGTTGCCGCGAGATTGGACGGAACTGCAGGGATACCCGCGGGAACATAGGGTGTAAGCACCGACGATGGCACCACTTCGCTCGGTACCGTGCCGCTCTCTCCGGGCTTGAGCCACCCCACGGTGCAGTGGTCCGCCTGGTCCCCCTCCTTGTGGAGCACTTCGATATAGTACCGGTTCCCGGCAACGAGCGCTTTTATTGCCGATTTCTGGGTGGATACGGCATTCCATGCCTTGTACCCGGTCCAGGTGTTGGTAACCCAGGCGATCGGCGTTCCCTTGTCGGCGGGATCGTCGCTCGTCGAAAGGTAGAGTTTCGACTCGTTGTCGCTCGCGATCCAGAAGGTGTAGTTCCCCGTAGTCGGAGCGGTGATGTAGCCGCGCAGACGCACGCCGTAGTTGTCCCCATAGGACTGGGGAGCGTCGAGATTCGATTGCGTTCCGGTGAGG
>CAZGVZ010000360.1:0-5043 GCA_964529145.1 uncultured Fibrobacteraceae bacterium
GAAACCGGATCCGTTGTGGATGCGGCCTGGAGTTCCGGGGGCCCTCCAGCGTCAGCCCCCGGCATACGTTTCCGCGTTTGCGGGACCCGTTCTCCACTGCCTCAGGGTTTGAAAAAATAAGCGACGACATTGACACCCATCCGAAGGGCGAGTTCATGTATCTCTGCACCGTCATGATGGACGTCGATATTCTCCATTCCATCTCCGATATCGGAACTGTAGCTATAAAAAATCAGCAGACGATTTTCGAAGAACACACCGTATCCCTTCGCCGGCTCGCCGTCATGTTCGTGAATTTTGGGCAGAGCGGCCAGAGTATCATGGCTGCGGTAGATCGAGTGATCGTCCGGCAGCTCTACCAGGGGATTTTCCGGGAAAAGCAGAGCCATCTCCTTTCGGAAAGTGGCATCCAGGCCGTAGTTGTCGTCGGCCCAGAGAAACCCGCCGCCGATGAGATATCTGCGAAGTCTGAGCCGCTGCTCCCCGGTCAACCTGAAATCTCCGTGGCCCGTCATGTAGATGAACGGGTGGCGGAACAGAAGGTCGTCATCAACACGAACAGTCGCTATGGTGTCGCAGACCGGGATCGTGGTCCTCTGCCGCACTGCGGTCACCAGGTTAGGCAGGGAGGATGGGTTCGCGTACCAGTCCCCTCCGCCTTCATAGTGCAGGCGCGCCAGCGTGAATGCGCACTGCTGCGCATGCAGCGGCAGAAATGAAAGCAGTGTCGCGCCGGCGACAAGAAAACGAAAAATCATGTACCGGCCCCGTGATGTAAACCTGCCAGATATAAGGCACGCTTTTCCCGGTTGTGCGAAATGCGGAAATCAACTACCACGGCCAAAAGCCGTGGTCCGGCTTGAGCGGGCTTTTTTCGATTCGGCACTTATTTGACGATTGGCCACCGTTTATGCCACCAGATCAGGATCTGACCGGCGATATACACGGTGGAGTAGGTACCGACGATGAACCCGACGAGCAGCGCGAGCGAAAAATCCTTGATCGCCTCGCTGCCGAGGACATAGAGGGTCGTCACCACCACGAGCGTGGTGAGCGAGGTGATGATGGTGCGCGAGAGCGTCTGGTTGATGCTGCTGTTGATGACGTCGGCAAACTTCTTCCCGCGTAAACCGCTACGGATGTTCTCCCGGATCCGGTCGAAAATCACGATCGTGTCGTTGATCGAATAACCGAGTATGGTGAGCAGCGCCGCCACGAAAGTGAGCGAAAGTTCGATGTCGAAAATGAGGAAAAAACCCAGGGTGGCAAGCCCGTCATGGAACAACGGGACAATTGACGCGACTCCGAAAGGCAGGTTGAACCTGATGCCCACGTAAATGAGGATTCCGATGAGGGACAGTATCGCCGCGATGATGGTGTTGCGTCTCAGCTCGCCGCCGATCTTCGGCCCGACAGTTTCCACCTTCCTCACCTCGAACCCGTTCTCCGAGTAGTCCTTGGCGAGCGCGCTCCTGATCGCGTCGGGAACCGTGGTTCCCTCGCTCTTTTCCCTGACCGTGATCTGGAGCTCGTTGTTCGCGACCTGTCCGATGGTCTTCACTTCAGGCGATCCGAAACCCAGTCCCGAGATGATCGAACGGATTTTCCCGAGATCCTGCTGGACCGGTTTTTCGAATTTCACCTGTACGAGCGTCCCACCGACGAAGTCGATCGAGAGGTTGGGCCCCCCATGGATAAACGCGAAGATCACGCTCACGACTATGAATGCGGACGAGCAGATGACCGCTAGCGTCCCCCAGCGCAGAAAATCGATGTTCGTATCTTTGAAAAGCCTCAACATAGCCAGATTACCTCGTCGAAATTAGTTAAACACCCAGGGAAGACCATACGTTTTCTTTGCATATACAAGTTCCCCTGAGATGATGTGAAAATTCTTTTCTTGTCCTTGGATAAAATTAGAATTCATTATGATCCGTTAATCCTGGTCAGATGCTCAGGGCGTTCTTGTTCTTGTTGATGAAAAGTTCCATGATGATTCGTGAAACGAACAGCGCTGTGAAAAGCGACGCCACAAGCCCGAAGATCAGGGTGATCGCGAATCCCTTGATGGGCCCGGTTCCCTTCCAGAACAGGATGAAGGCGGTCAGCAGGGTTGTGAGATTGGAGTCGAGGATCGTCACGAACGCCCTGTCGTATCCCGCGTCTATAGCGCTTCTGACCGTTTTCCCGAGGCCCAGCTCCTCACGTATGCGCTCGAAAATGAGGACATTGGAGTCGACCCCCATTCCGATCAGCAGGATGATTCCCGCGATGCCGGGCAGGGTGAGCGTCTGGTGGACCCCGGACATGATGGCGAGAACTATGAGGATATTGAGCAGCAACGCGACAAGCGCGATGAACCCGCTGAGCCTGTAATAAACGAGCATGAAGACAAAGACGATGGCCGCTCCGATCAGGCCGGCCAAAAGACCCTTCCGGATCGAATCCTGCCCGAGCGAAGGACCAACCATTCGCTCCTCGATGATGTTGACCGGCGCGGGAAGCGCTCCGGCCCTCAGTACGATGGCCAGGTTTTTCGCTTCTTCCATTGTGAAGCTGCCGGTGATTTCCGCGCGTCCCAGAGGAATTTTCTGTATGATGCGGGGGGCCGAATAGATCGTGCTGTCGAGCACGATGGCGAGGAACTTGTTGACGTTAGCGGCAGTAACTGAAGAGAACCGGCGGGCTCCCTTCGCGTTCATCTCCATGTCGACCTTCGCTCCACCGGCGTTCATTCCAGCCTGATCGATGGAAGCCTGGGCATCCTTGATCACGTCGCCCCGCATTTCGGGTGCGCTTTTCACGTAAAAAAGTACACGGTACAGGGAGCCTTCTATCTTCGTGGTGTCGTGTCCCCAGAGAAACTGGTTCGCGCCCAGCCCCGCCCGGTCGAGAGCCCTCCGGATGTCGTCCCTGGAAAAAAGCGCCTGCACACGGGGAACGTTGTCGGTCTTGACACCCACCTGATCGCCGATCTGGACCAGGAAATCCTTTATGGACCCGACCTTCATCTCTTCGGCGAGCGTGGACGTATCGGCTTTGGCGGTATCCTTTGCGCTCTCGGTTCCTTCGAAGAGCTTTTCCGCGAGTTTCTGTGCCTCTTCCTGCTGCTTTTTGGCGGTATCCTCGACAGCAGCCGTGTCTTTTTCCGTTTCTTTGCCCTCGCCTTTACCGGTAAGCACGTTATCGATGACGTTGATGGCGCGCTCCAGCTGGGCGGGCTCACGCAACAGCTTGAACTCGAGCTGCGCCGTACGCCCGATCACTTCCTTCGCGGCGGTTTCATTCTTGATACCCGGAAGCTCCACGATGATACGGTCGCTACCCTGTTTCTGTATCACCGGCTCGGCGACTCCGAGCGCGTTTATCCTGTTCTCGAGAATCGTGTAAGCGCGATCCAGTACATCTTTCTGGGCCTCTTTCTCGAGATTGGAACGGTCGATCTCGAGCACCAGGCGCATTCCACCCTGAAGATCGAGCCCAAGATTGAGGATTTTCCTGAAGATACGCGGGTTATTCCTGACATACTCCTCGCGTTCCTGGGGAGTCTTGGAATAGAATATGAACGACGGGACAAGAAAGTACACTGAAAGAGCGACTGCCGCAAGAATAAGCAGTATGCTCAAAGGATTGGCTTTCTTCATGTGATCCGGAACATCCTTTCTTTCTATCTCTCCGATGCCGCGTTGCACGCGGAAAAAAAGGGTTTTTCAGGGGCGGCGCTGCTCGGAGTTTGATTTTATTTCTTTACTCATGGTCAGATACTCGTTCACTTTTTCCACGATATCCTTGGGATTCTGGGGTTTGGTGAGATAGAGATCGCACCCGACCCGCTGACCCTCGCGATAGTCATGCTCCTGATTCAGGGCGGTAAAAAGAAAAACGATAATATCCTTTGTCTCCGGGCTTGCCTTGACCCACTCACATACATCGAATCCTGTCTGTCCGCAGAGAATGACATCCAGAATGACCAGATGCGGTTTTTCCTTTTTGATTACCGAAATAGCCTGGTTGGCGGTAATCGCCTCGAAAACGCTGAAACCTTCCAGTTCCAGGAAAAGTCTCAGTATTTTCCGTATTCCGGGTTCATCATCCACCAGCAGAATCCGAAACGGTTTCTGGTTTGCCACAATGTGAATCCATTGAAAAGTGTATCGAAACCTCTGCTTCGGCCGGTTTGAGCAATGCTGTAAGATACATTTTTCTCCCACAAATGCGCAACCGCTTTTGGAATTGCCATCTTTCATGGCCGACCGACAGGACATGGCTTCGGTTGAAATCCAATTTGAATTACGGATTACTTGATGATATAATGGCAATGAATTTGGTCCTGAGATTGCCGGAAACCCTCCGGGGATCTAAGGACGCAAAGGCGGGTACAACTTCTTCAGCGGGCAGACCACTATGAACGATATCCCGTCATGCTGCGACACTCAGAATGCAGCGGAAATCGCTCGACTTAACCTGCGGATCTCGGAACTCGAGGATATCGAGCGCAAATACCAGGACAGCCTCCGGCTGCTCTCCGAAAAAGAAGCTTTCAATTTCGCACTGTTCCAGTATAACCCCGCGCTGACGGTGGTAGTGGACCGCGAGGGGCGCGTGATGAAATCCAACTCCGCGAAAAAGAGGGCGGGCGGCCGTCTCCCCAACATAGGTGATATAATGTATAGGGATTATGCCTCGCACCACTCGATCGATATGCATGAGCAGCTCATCGAGGCCATGAAAAGCAACACCATACGGCATTTCAGGGAACTGCCGTACCGTGACAGGATCATTTCCGTCACGATCTCGCCTTTCCCTCATGGAGCCATCATCATATCCCGGGATATCACCGAAGAAAAGAAGGCCGAGCTGGACCGTACGAAACTCATAGAGGATCTGCGACGCGCACTCACCGAGGTCGAAACACTCCGCGGGCTTCTTCCGATATGCGCGAGCTGCAAGAAAATCAGGGATGAGAACGGTTCTTGGAACCACCTCGAAGTGTTCATCAGCGATCATACCCAGGCCGATTTCACCCATACACTATGCCCCGAA
>CAZGVZ010000361.1:0-849 GCA_964529145.1 uncultured Fibrobacteraceae bacterium
TTTGATGAAAAAAAACGATAGCAGAATGACCGCCGCAGTGAAATTGAGAAACACGGCCGCCCGGAGCGCCGAGGCTATAACCGTTCCGTAAGTAAAGAACGAAATCAGCGCGGGAACCCAGGCGAAAATAGTCAGAGTCGCCATGAGCGAAAAAAGAATCATGTCGAAGTATAGAAACCGTGTTGGCAGACGATAGCGGTGCGCCGTTTTTTGCAGGGTGCCATCTTCGCGCGAAGGCGAATTTTCCCCCGGGTCGCCCATGTCGATTCCGGAGATTTCGGTAGATGAAGTGTCTTGCAATTAATCCGGCTCCTTTCGCAGGACCCTCCCGCGGCGCTGTAAACGACAAGCCCGCCGGGAGAGATCCCCGGCGGGCTCACGCAGGAAACGATCATATGAGGTAAATTATAA
This sequence comes from uncultured Fibrobacteraceae bacterium, assembly GCA_964529145.1. GTDB lineage: Bacteria > Fibrobacterota > Chitinivibrionia > Chitinivibrionales > Chitinispirillaceae > JAFGNB01. The sequence goes on from CAZGVZ010000361.1 coordinate 412, forward strand.
CACTTCTTTCACCGTTCTGAATCCCAGGAAAAAAAATTCGTAATTGGGGAAACTGGTCGCTCTGGTGGAATTACGGATGTACTCCGCATTATTGCCCCAGTTTCCGCCGCGCGAATAAATGTCCTCGTCGCTGGAGTTGAGTGTCGGCTTCGGATCGACCTGGGGTCCATCAGGATAGTCGATATAGACCGCATGGTACCATTCCCCGAGGCTTCCCAGCATGTCGAACAGACCATATGCATTGGGCAGTTTCGACGCGACACCCTGCCTTACACCATAGTTCTGAGGGTCGACAGAGAACGCATTGGCTCTCCACAGTACATATCTGCTGATCTCCGCGGTATCCTCCGGGGTGGCGGGGTATGGTCGGAAGTTCTTGTCCCAGAAAAAATCGGTGACCGCACCCCCGCGGCAGGTGTACTCCCACTCGGCCTCGGT
>CAZGVZ010000361.1:882-5041 GCA_964529145.1 uncultured Fibrobacteraceae bacterium
ATCTCCACTCCCTCGAGCTTGCTCAGGTTCCCCGGTCTTTCACTTCTCCCGGTGTAGAAGTACACGGTATCGAGCCCCTCGGCCTTGCTCCTGGCATTGCAGTAAAGCATGGCGTCGTATTTGTTCACGCTGTAGGCTGCGATGTTGTCACCGAGGCCGTGAGTGGCATCCCAGGTCGGTACCGTGAAATCCGGAAATGCCGCGGACATGACCGTCGAGTAACTCTTCTGTGTAACCTCGGTGGTATCCATCCAATAATCATAAGTAAAGGAGACCCGATGAACCGGAACTTCCAGGTCCCATATGTCGGCCGCGGCACGGTTGAGCAGCTGAATGGGCTGTCCCATCGAGAATCCGCACCCTTTCGCCTTCACCTTCACCATACCGCCTTCATACTCCTTATTCCCGTCGCCCTGCCACTGTCCCGACGAAGCGAGGAGGATCTGCATGTCGGCCTGTCCTTCGGTCACCTCCACGACTTTGGTATAATATCCCCTCAGCATCACCGCGACCGGATTGAGATCCGGACTCGATTTCGCCTTTGCCGTCATCCGGACTGCCGACGGGGCAACGCTGCCGCTTCGGATCGTGAGCCTGTCGCTCCCGGTCAGGAGCTTGGGAAAAGAGTGGCGGCTCCCTCCCGAGACGACCGAAAGCACGTAATGACCGGGCGCGGCTTCGGGCAAACCTATGGAGCGTGAACCCGTAAAGGAAGACGTGAACAGTTCCCGGTATAGTGTCCTGCCCCGGTTGTCGTACAGCGAAATTTCCGTTCCGCCGACCACGCCACCGTCGAAGACCAGGCTGTTTCCCGTGAGACTCACCCCAGGCCCTCTCGCTCCGATACGTTCCGCGGGCCTGTCGACACCCACCGTGAGTCCGAACGCGCCGGTCTGATCGGTCAGGCTCACAGCTTCGTAATATTGCTTATCAAGATACATGCTCGCGATCACCGCGACTCCCTGCAGAGGCTGTTCCGTAAGGGAATCCTTTACCGTACCGCTGAACTGAAAACCCGAGGACCCCGAAACCGCGCGCGTGAACGTCAGCATCGCCGTGCATGCGGCGACAAGAAAAAGTGCCGTTTTTCTGCTCAAAATGACCTCCCAATAAGATTATTGTAAAATCCATCTATTTGGTACCGCTTCAGCTTCCTGCTGCTCGCGACACGGTGTCCCTGCTGCCGGCCTGTGCGCCGGATTCGGCATGCTCCCGGTCACGGATCCTCACTCCCGTTCCCCGATCTCGCTCTTTCCGGCCAGACATGTCATCACGGATTTTGCAGTGAACGTGGTATCGAACACTGGCGAAGGAGTATCCAAAAATGCAATGAAATCTCCCTCTCGATCCACTCGATGAGCATGCGCCGATTCCGAACGAAAATGGGCACATGATCAATTATTATAATATAATCAACACCCTTTCGCAGAATCAATGAAGAGTTCCGGCCTCCGGATGCCGATTCCATCGTTTTCCGGGCACGTTCGATCCCCTTCCTCGTGAAAAACGCATTCTCTCGAGAGAACGGATCACCGGATTCGAAAACCTGGTGTCTGCCCTGAAATCATCCTTTCGACGAGATACAGCGCGTTGGCCTGACCTGCGATATCAGACTCGACACACTGCACGCGTTTCAGCCTGCGGAAGAGTCGCAATCAACCGGTCGCCATAACGGATCATGGCGATGCAGAGTGACAAATCCGGCCCTCCGCAGCGATTCGCGTAATGAGCTTTCCGTCAGGAGTTTTCTGAGGAGCTTCGCGGCAGGCGCCCCCTTCGGATCCGGCGCGGATCGTTGCCGTGAGTTCGCCCGTAGAGTAATTTCATGGAACGGAGGAGACGCGATTGCGCGAAAAAACCTTGGAAAACAGCGGTCCCATCGGCATTTTCGATTCCGGATTCGGCGGCCTGACGGTGCTCAGGGAAATCGTGCGGCTCGCGCCTTCCTTCGATTACCTCTATCTTGGCGACAATGCCCGCACCCCGTACGGAAACCGTTCCTTCGCGACGGTGTACGCCTATACGCTCGAATCGGTGAAGTGGCTGTTCGGCCGCGGATGCCCTCTGGTGATTCTCGCCTGCAACACCGCGTCCGCGAAGGCGCTGCGCTCGATCCAGATGAACGATCTTCCGGCGATCGCTCCGGACCGGAGGGTTCTGGGGGTGATACGGCCGGTGACGGAAGTGATCGGATCCATGACCCGGACAGGACATGTCGGGATCTTCGCGACCTCGGGCACGGTGACCTCCCGGTCGTACCTCATCGAAATTTCGAAATTTTACCCAGGTTTAACGGTCACCCAGGAGGCGTGTCCAATGTGGGTACCCCTGGTCGAGAACGGCGAAGCGGACGGACCAGGCGCCGATTTCTTCGTCGAACGTCATTGCGACAATCTGTTCCGGAACGATACGGCAATCGACACGGTGATCCTCGGATGCACCCACTACCCGCTGCTCAGGGAAAAAATCGTCCGGTACTGTCCTTCCGGGATCACGATCGTCTCTCAGGGGGCTATCGTCGCCGCAAGCCTTTCGGACTATCTCACGCGTCATCCCGAAACAGCCTCCCGCTGCACGAAGGAGGGCCGCCGCTTTTTTTACAGCTCGGAAAAAGCGGAGATTTTCGAGAGATCCGCATCGCTCTTCTACGGTGCGGAGGTGAAGGTGAGCGGGGAGTGGAAAGACGCGGTCAACGCACGGTAGCTGCAAATCCGGAAAACCGCCGAAACCCCGCATTCACGATTTACTGTAAATCAACCCGAGGTTGCCTATCCTCACTTCGGGGCGCCCATAGGGATCTCTGAGCACAGCTCCTTCGGGGGTGAGCGCCAGCAGCAGGTCGTTGGGCTCCAGCAGCGATCCGTTGTATCCGGCGATGCGCAGGCTGTTCATGACCCGGTCGAGCCAATCGAACTGCTGCTGCCGGTCAATGACTCCGGCCTGAAGCGCTTTCTCGAGATCGTACGGCCTGCAAAGCCCCCCGGACTGCTCGGCGACCCAGCTGTCCGAACCGTTGAAATATCCATACAGCGTAATGTAATTGCGGTCGTTGCGCAATACCGCGGTTCCGTCGGGATTGCGGAGCCCATGGTGACTTTCGAACCGCCGGGAATCGACCGACTCCTCCTGTTTTACGGTTCCGGTCATGTAAATGGCCCGGACGTACACGGTCGGAATTCCCTTCCGGTTCAGATCGTGAGCGATGGCGAACTCCTCGAACGGGCTGTTGAAACCTTTCACCGCGATCATGCCGTCACGGGGATCGGTGGTATCGAGATCGGGAAGCTCTCCGACCCGCGACGTCTTCCAGACGACGTGGACCTGGTCCTTGGTGACCGTATAGAACACCTCCTTGATTGGTGAAAGTCTCCAGGCGTGGGTCTTTCTCCAGCGCTCGGGGAGGAAATAATCGAAGAGCCTTCCGTTCTTTCCCACGACCCAGAGAGCGCCTCCGGTGCTCTCGACATGACCGAAAATGTAGGGGACCTCGAAAACTGAGACTTCGCTCAGGTGGGAGGGAAGCGGAGTGGAGGTGTACCTGTTACGCTGGTCGTCAAGATACGCATGACGTCTGAAATACCTGACCCGTTCCTCATGAGCGGGCGTGCGGAGGAGCAGTTCATAATCCACTACCGAATAGATGCCCTGATCGATGAAATCACGGATTTTGGCGCGGCGGAGGTCCCTGGTCGCGGCATCGTTTTCCCCGGCGGCGGTCCCGACCGCCTCCACCTCCTTCTCGCCCAGGATGACATGCACCGGTTTCATGTCCGCGACCGCATACCCCTTGAGCCCGAGATCGCAGATCACCTTTTCCGTAAGCCGCCTGAGGTCGCTATCCATCTCCTGTCTGCCGCAGCCGATTCCGGCCAGCAGTTCCACGATGTCCTTTCCCTTTATCCATCCGTAAATAAGTTTGTACTGCCTGAGGATATCGATATCGATTCCTGGATGGCGCGCGCGGATGCGGTTTATCTTCATCTGCGATCTACCGCTCTGCCATAGCTGCATCCGGTCTGGCGGAACGTAGATGGCGAGAGGTTCCTGGGTGGATATGCGGACGCTCCGGGGACCGAACGTTCCGTCGCGCATCTCCATTACGAGCGCGAACTCCTCCCAGGGGCTGTTGAATTCGGCGTTGATGAATTCGAGCAGGGTC
>CAZGVZ010000362.1:0-5009 GCA_964529145.1 uncultured Fibrobacteraceae bacterium
GTATCTCAGCCGGCCACCGCCGCCACAGGGGTGGCCTGGTCGGAGCGGGCAATAGCCCGCGAAAAACAGAAGAGTGCACCGCATCCCGGGGTGCCGTCTTGCTCCACCGGCAGAACCGGTGGTTTTTCACTCTGTTCAGCAAACGAAAGGAGTACGGTGAGTGCAGCACCGTAGTATCGTACCGTTTTTCCGGGCTTGGACCCCCGGAAGGGTTTTTACAGAATGCCTTATAACACAGTAAATAATGAAACCGGAACCGTTTCCAGGGCCGCTCCGGCCTCCGGGAAGAAGCGGGAGATCTGTGCATCAGGAATTTTGGTACCCTGCCTCGAAGAGGTATATTTTCACCATGAACCCCTCCACGGCACTCGCGCTAGATATCGGCAATACCCGCACAAAACTGGGACTTGTCGATCCGGACCTGTGCGCCTGCACCGTTTCGGACGCTTTTCCCACAGGCAGGATCGAATCCCTTCTGGATTCCGCGATCACGGAACTTCTCCGAAGCCGGTCGCCGCAGCTTCCATTGACTACTGCAGCGGTCTCGAACGTGGTGGCCGGCGCCGGTGAAATCGCTGAGCGGATTCTCCGCGGCCGGGGCCTGGCACCCCGTTTCGTCGAAGGTTGCGGCACTCTCCCCCTCAAGATAGTTTACTCACCCGCCGGGTCGCTCGGCCCGGACCGGATCGCCAATGCTCTGTTCGCAGTCACGCGCCATTCCGGCGAGGCGATTGCCGTCGTTAGCGCCGGAACCGCGATCACCATCGACTACATTGCGGACGGTACGTTTTTCGGAGGAGCCATTCTTCCTGGGATAGGACTTCAGCTGGAGAGCCTGCACCGGGCCGCGAGCCTGCTTCCCGAGGTTGACGATCCCCGTGTGGACAACATCGGTCTTTGCCTCCCCGGGATGTCGACCCGCGAATGCATCAGCGGCGGGGTTCTCTGCGGAGCCGCATTTGCGATCGGAGGCATAGTGGCGCGGTACCGTCTTCGTGCTGCCGGCCGGCCTTTTCGCGTACTCGCGACCGGGGGCGACTGGCCAAAGATTTCGCGGCTGGTCGATTTCGATCATAACACGGTTCCCGAGCTTACGCTTATCGGAACTGCATGCATACTGAGGGCTTATCCATAAATAAAGAATATTTATGGATAAGCCCTCAATTCAGCGGCAGACGATTCCCGGTGATTCGATGAAAAGCAGAGCACCTCGAACCAAAATCAACTACCACGGCTAAAAGCCGTGGTCCCCTTGCTGAAAATCCCATAGGGATCACATTGTCCTCTCTTACCAAGGCAGGTAATCGACCCGTACTCACGCCAGGGTAGCGATGCTGCGGGAGATGCATCCGATCACATCCCGTGCTGTCACCGAGTACTCTCCGAGAGCCCGTGACGCCCTCTCTCCCGCGGTACCGTGGATATATGCGCCCAGGATCGCCGCATCCGCTACAGGCATACCCTGGGCCGCGAAGGCAGTGATGATCCCGCTGAGGACATCCCCGCTTCCTGCCTTGGCGAGAGCGGAATTTCCATACGGAAGAATGGTCGTCTTTCCTTCGGGAAGAGAGAGGAGCGAAGGATTTCCCTTGAGGAGAATGGCGATCCCTAACCGCCGGGCGGTGTCGTTCAAAAGTGATATCCTCTCGAGAGGCGTGACCGGCAGAGGCCCAAACAGCCGTTCGAACTCTCCATGATGAGGTGTGAGGAGAAGGTTCCCAGCTTCGCGTTTGAGCTGCTCCGTCCTTGATTTGAAGGCGTTGATGCCATCCGCATCCAGGATCGTCGGAATCGTGCAGCCGGCTACGATTTTCCTTGCTTCGTGTGATGTTTCCGGCTCATGGGAAAGGCCTGGTCCGATGCAGAGCGCCTGCATCCCCGAACACAGCTCGAGAACACGCTCCGCGGCGCCACCTCCGAGAACGCCTTCGCCTGCATGGGGCAGCGGGTGGAGGACCGGCTCGGTGAGCTTGATGGAGAGTATTTCCGAAAGTGGCCGTGGGAATCCGCAATGTACCATACCGCACCCGCATCGCATGGCTGCCTCGGAGGCCATGGTGATGGATCCGGTCATGCCCGGGGAGCCTCCGATCAGAAGCGCCTGACCATGCTCGAATTTGGAGCCCGCGGGATGTCTCCGGGGCAACATCTTTCGCAAAGCTTCCGAAGTTGGACAAAAGAGTGCCGGCATCGCCCCGAACACTATCTCGTCGGGATAGTTGAGATCTTCGATACGGAGTCTGCCGACGAACTCCCTGCCGGGGTAGAAGTATTGCCCCGTTTTGGAGTAACCCATGGCTATCGTCACGGTTGCCTTTATGCAAGGCGAACCCGGTCTGCCTGTGTCGTTGTCGAGACCCGAAGGAGTGTCCGCTGCCAGAACCGGAACCCGGCTGCTGTTTATCCGTTCTATTACCGCAGCGTACAACCCGTGCGGATCACCTTTGATTCCGGTACCGAGCAAGGCATCGATGACGAGTCGAAAACGGGAGGGATGCGGGAAATCCGCGACATCGTTGAGAACAAGCATATTGCCCCTGCAATCGAGGTATTCCCTGCAGGCGATGAGACATTCGTTGCGCAGTTCCTCGAGCGGCACGACGGAAAAACACATTACGCGGTATCCTTCGCCCATCAGCAGACGTCCGGCGACATAGCCGTCACCGGCGTTGTTTCCTTTGCCGCAGACCACGGCGATTTCGCCGGAAGAGGGGTCGCGCACCATTTCCCGCGCCGCCCGGAGCAGCCCTAGCCCCGCCTTGCGCATGAATCTGTATCCGATCGCCGTATCGCGCCCGATCGCCTTTTGGTCGACTTCACGCATCTGGGCAACAGAAAGCACCGGCCACATCGGCGGGTTCCTTTCTTTATGTGAAATTCCGGGAGGGCCTGCGGCCCGATTGATCAAAATATACGATCTATCTCCTGGAGGATTCCAGAAAAAACCTATCTGTCGGAGGTGATTCGCGATTGACAGAGTTATCCGGGCCGTCTGGTTTCATTGCGGATTGCCTGACCGCGCGAAGGGTGCATCCATGAACCCGCATATTACCCCGGGCCTCCGATGGTGGTTGTTGATCCATGACGCTCGTCTGCGCGGGCGCATGAGCGATCCACTGCGGTGGGACCTCACGGTCGCGAACAGATGCGTGCACTCCGGAGCGTTTCCCCAAAGTCATTCTCTTTGCAGCGGAGCAGCCGTATCCCGGGTGGAATTCGCGGGTGAGGAGACCGGGACCGCATCGGCGGGGGGCGCGGAGTCGGGAACGAGTGAACCAGAGGCGGGGATCCCTGTCGCGGGCACTCCGTCAGACGCGGCGGTGTCGGCTTCGGCAGGCGGCGTCACCCCCTGATCGACGGCGGGATGCCGCAATGCCGCTGTCCCGGTCGATTCCGTTGCCATCGGGGCTGCCGGAGGGACCGGAACCGGTTCCGGAACCGGCTCGGCCAGAGGGCCGCCAGGGTCGTTACCCCTCTTGCGCGCAAGATAGAGCTCTATGTCCTTGAGCATCCCGCGAAAGATCCGGTTGGTGCCGATCGATACCATCCAGTTCGGTATTCGCGTAGTGAACGCCTGCGAGGCGGTCAGCGATAAGCGGGTCGAATTTTCGTCCCGTTTCTCAGCTGTCCAGTAAATATCCACGTCGTGCGAACCGATTTTGATGAGTCCTTTGATCCTTTTCCTCCAGGTCTTACGGAATCGCTTTTGATCGACATCCCCGCAATGGATCCTGAACCTGCCGGAGTCGCCGCTCCATTCCTCGCGTATTTTGCCGAAAAAATAGACCCGGTACAGACCGTATCTTCCCACGAACATCGTGACGTCGCCGTCCTTGTTTTCTACCTCGACCGTTTTCATGATGAAGGAGAAGTACTCGGGATAGGCCCTGTAGTTCCGGAGTTTTCCGACAACGGAGGAAAACGGTTCACCGACGGTTTTGCAGGTCGTGACCATGAAGTAGGTGTGGACATCCTCTCTGATCCTGCGCACCGTGATCTGGGTATCGGGGCCGTGCGCGAAAACGCTGTCGGCGTATGCGGGAAAGGATGAATCCGGAAAATGGCCGAAAGCCTCCGGACAGAACACGGCGGCAAACAATGAAACCTGAATGATTTTTGACGTGAGATGGAGGTGCATGATTCTTCTCTCCGAAAGAGGTGAATACCTGCATTGCCTGCTGACTCCGTGCGGAGATCGACCGATCCGCATCATCAATGATACGCTATTTTCCCGTGAATAAAAAGCGGCTGCAGGCTCAGGAATTCGTGAAAATGATTTCGTTTTCTGCTGTGGGTAAAGATTTCCCTGTCCATCCAAGTTAAATCATCACTTTAGTGCAGATTCCGGAGTTCACGTTCAGGAGTCGGCATATAGTTCCTGAGGGTCCGCAATCCGGTCCGATCGCCATCCGGCGAAACTCCGGTCAGGATTCCGGAAAAGCTCCGGCATGAAGGAGTCAACTACCTCACCGCCTGTGCAGGGCACCCCATGGCGTGCCACAATAGCCCGCGGAGACAAGAAGAATGCATTGGCATTCCAAGGGGGGACCGTCTTACTCCACCGGCAGATCCGTGGAACCTCGTTTTGAACACCTGGAAGGGGTTTTTTACTGATGCCTTACCGCACAGCAGGCAATAAATTTTTCCCCGGTAAAAACGGTCAGGAGTTATATTTATGTACCGGCGATTCCTTGAAATTGGGTAACCCTTCAAACAACAACCAGTTATGTAATACAAGACAGTACCCGGTTACCCCGGATATCGCGAACAGATTACGTGGAGAGATGCCCGAGCGGCCGAAGGGGCACGCCTGGAGAGCGTGTGTGCGGTCTCCGTACCCTGGGTTCAAATCCCAGTCTCTCCGCCATTATTTTTGGGCCAGGCCCTGCGCAATCAAGGACTGTGAACCCCGCCAGGCCTGGAAGGGAGCAACGGTAAGCAGACACCTGGTGTGCCGCAGGTAAACTTGGCCCTTTTTTTTTCGGTGGAACGGATGAGTTATCAGGTAT